>JANMUC010000037.1:0-11713 GCA_031391225.1 Deinococcales bacterium | reverse complement strand
CGCGGCGCACACCGTTTTCGAGCATGCTCACATCTTCGGTTGACCACAAGCCGTTACCGCCAGCTTCAGCCAGAATGGACGGAATGTTGGAAGCTCGAGCGGCAGAAGTGGTCGTACCTCCTGGTGCGGCGGCGACCAATAACGGAATGCCGAATGCTTGGGCGAGTGCCAGGGATTCTGGGTGTTGTTCGGGGTAAATCGTGAACGGCTCGAGCGCTTCGATCATGTCGCCGCCGTGAAGATCAATGTAGGCGTTGGCGGGTTGAATCGCATTTTCGGTGATCCATGCCGCGAGTTGTTGCGAGAACGTGCCTTCATAATCGCCTGGAAATTGGCGGTTGAGGTTTTTGCCGTCCACAGGATTGCTATAAATGCTTCGCGCGTTGTAGGCGGGAACGCAAACAATCGGCAGCACCACCAGCGTTCCAGAAATATCTGTGGGCGAAATTCGGGCGATGTTGACCGCCGCCGAAATGCTGGCGTATTCCGCGCCGTGAATGCCCGCCGTGACGACCAGCATCGGTCCTGGCTTCTCGCCTTTGACAATCGTGTACGGCAAATCAAACGGTGCGTCCAACTCGAGACGGATGTAACCATTGAGACTCGAGCCTGGCTTGACGGTTAAAAACGGAATTTCACTCATGATGCCTCCAATGGGCGATTAGAATCCGAATGATGCAATTTTATCGGGAGTTCAACAATTCCCTGGCATGTTCTACAGCCGCCCTCGAGTCCGAACCGGAAAGCATTCGCGCCAATTCGAGTACCCGATTTTCACCGTTCAATTTTTCGACCACGACTTTGGTGCGACCCTTGACCTCGAGTTTGGTGACTTTAAAATGTTGGGTGGCTCTGGCTGCAATTTGTGCCAGGTGCGTCACGACCAAAACTTGATGGCTGCTTGAAAGTCGCTCGAGTTGTTCGCCGACCGCTATTGCCGCCGCGCCGCCGATACCAGCATCAACTTCATCAAAAATCACGCTCGGCGTTCCCGAACCCAGCACGCTCGAGAGTGCCAGCATGACGCGCGAAAGTTCGCCGCCGGAAGCAATTTTTGCCAAGCTTCCGAGCGGTTCGCCAGGGTTTGCACCGAACCTGATCTCTAAAGTTTCCGCGCCGTTGATGTTGGCGGGGCAGCTTTCAAAACCAAACTCGAGTCTGGCTTTGGGCATTCCCAAACTTTGCACGATGCCTTCGAGTTGCGGTGTAACCCGTTTGGCGGTGTCGCGTCTGGCTTTGGAGAGTTTGCTGGCGAGCGTTTCCATCTGGTTGCGCAAAGGCTCGAGTTGACGTTCCAAATCGCTGGCGTCCGAGGCTGCACGGTCCAAGTCACCCAATTCTGCGCGAAGCTCATTGGCGTACTCGAGCACTTCCGAAAGGGTCGCGCCGTACTTGGCTTTCAGTTTCTCGAGCAGCGCCAACCGTGATTCCACACCGTCCAAAGCGCCTGGTTCGATGTTGGTGCGTTCGAGAATATCCCGTGCCTCGCTGGCGATGGCTTGAATGCTCGAGATGGCTTCACGCAAATCCGTGCCGAGTTGCGCCGCACTTGGGTCAAATCTGGCAGCGTTGGAGAGCGCCCTCGCCGCATCTGCCAACAATGACACCGCGTTGACATCCGCATCCTCGAGTGAATCCACAGCCACGCCCATGTCCAGCGCGATGCGTTCGGCATTCAACAACCGTTCGCGCTCAGACCTCAAGGGTTCTTCTTGGGTCGCCTCGAGTTTGGCATCGTCAATTTCACGAAGTTGGTAAATCAGTAAATCCGCCCGTCGCGCCCTTTCGCGCTCGCCCTCGCGCAACGCCTCCAGTCTGGCGCTGGCTTCAGAAAACGCTCGATACGCGGCACGGTATTTTTCGAGCGAATCCTTGCCTGTTCCGTCCAAACCCGCGTCCAAAAACTCACGGTGAAATTGAGGCTCGAGCAACGCCTGCGCCGCATGCTGCCAGTGCACTGTCACCAAATCCGCAGCGACGCTCGAGAGTTCGCGGTTGGTCACGACCTCGGCGTTGACCCTTGCTGTGCTGCGCCCGTTTGATTGGACGCGTCTCGAGAGTGTGGTGTTCTCCCAAAAGCCCGTCACCAGCAAACTGTCCTGCCCGTGACGCACCAATTCGGCATCACCTCGAGCGCCAGTCAGCAGCCAAATCGCATCGACAATAATGCTTTTGCCCGCGCCCGTTTCGCCCGTAAAAACGTTTAAGCCCGTGCCCAACTCGAGTTCGACTGAATCAATAATCGCCAGGTTTTGAATCTCGAGACGCTGCATGAATGGGACCAGTATACTTGGCAATTTGGTTTGCAAGCAGTGATCGGGATACTGTTTTTTAAAAGCGTTGCCAAAATAATTCTTTTAATCGATCCAAGCGTAAAACCAGGTTTAAATCTTCAAACGTACGGTAAACTGATAGGGTGCCCGTCGCCCTGAAAACATTTCAAATGCTCGAGTTTTTAAGCAAAATCGCGCAAACTCCAGCGCCAAGTTTTCTCGAGACGCCACGCTCGGATTTAATTCTAGAAACCTGGGCATCGTTTGGTTTGCAACCCAGCATCGACGAAGTGGGCAATGTGATCGCCAAAGTTGCAGGTAAAGGCAAAACTCGAGTGGCGCTCTGTGCGCACTTGGATACGGTCTTTGATTTGGGAACGGATTTAACCGTGCGCCAGCAGGGACACCGTCTTGTTGGGGCTGGCGTTGGCGATAACGCCGCCAGCTTAACGGTGCTCACTGCATATGCCGAAAAACTGGCGTTCGAGGGTGCGCCCTGCGAGATTTGGCTTGTTGCGAGCACCTGCGAGGAGGGTTTGGGCGATTTGCGCGGCGCGAAACATTTCCTCAAAAATCATGCCGCTCACCTCGATGCGTTTGTTGCGGTGGATGGTTACATTGGACTGGTCGTCAATCAGGCGGTTGGCGTGCGGCGTTACCGCGCCAGTTTTTCCAGCGAAGGTGGTCACTCTTGGGGCAATGCGGGTTCACCTTCGAGCATTCACGGTCTGTCCGAGGCGGTGCATGAGCTTTACAAATTGCCGCTCTCCAACGACCCGCGCACGACCCTCAGCGTCGGCACGATTTCGGGTGGCACGAGCGTCAATAGCATTGCCGCCAATGCCGACCTGCTGCTTGACTTGCGCAGCATGGACTCAGACGCCCTCGAGCAACTTGATTTACAGGCTCGAGCCGCGATGTTGCGCGGGGCGAAACGCGCCAAAGTTGAAATGGAGATCATTCAAGTTGGTGACCGCAGCGCGGGCAAAACCGATACCGCGCAACTGACCAACACTGCCATTCGAGTGCTCGAGAATCACGGAGTTGCCGCTCGAGCCGTAGCTTCAAGTACCGACGCAAACGCGGCTGTGCCGTACAACATCCCAGCCATCGGTTTTGGCGTTTACAAAGGCGGCAATGCGCATCGTCTGGACGAATGGGTTGACCCGAGCAGTTTGGCACTTGGGTTAAAATCACTCGAGGATTTTGTACGGCAACTTGCCAGATAACGCGTTACTCGGGTTTAGAACAATGTTTGTGAACTTTTATTGATTCGCCAACCATGCCCGCTCAGATTCTTGCAACGCACCCCCACCGTGCTCGAGGTGCAAACAAAGCCAGCCCATTTCCAGGTCGTGCCGTACTGCAAAACTGGGTAGGCGTCGGCAACCGTGTCGCCGTGACACAAACGCATACTTTTGCCTTTGAGCGTCATTTCAAAAGCGTTACCGTAATCGAGATCGCAATCTTTGGGTCGGGCTGGAATCTTGGCGTTGTTTTGTAGAATATCGCAGCGCAAACTTGTTCCGCTCGCGTCCGCAAATCCGGCGCAGTGAATGTTTTTGGACGGGGTTCGAAAACCGATCAGCGTTGAAGCTGCCGTGGTTGGCAAGCTCGAGAATCCAACACCAAACAAGATCAAAATGACAAAGAACTTTTTCATAGTAACTCCCTGATACTCGAGCTTTAGTTTGAATGCTTGAACGTAGCCGCAATTTTTACGGTGATCGGGTCGTAGATTTTTTTCTTCGTCACAGGATACGTGATTAAAAAAGTTTTGTACTCGTCGTTTTTGAACAAGACTTTTTGGTAAAAGATGTTTTTGTTTTCAATGCCTGAAATCACAAAAAAATCTGATTTGAACAACTTGTACGAAACGTTGCGCGTTTCACTCGAGCTGCTTTCGGCGTTAAAGCGCGTCTCGAGTTTTTCCATCAGGCTGTTGTTGCTGCCGTACACCAGCATTTTTACCAGACCGTCTTTACTTTTAAAAGTTCGTCCGTCGTCGTTGTCTGGGGCTGGTTGCATTCTAAAATTACTTGGGTAATCGATGCAAAAGGCGAATCTGGCATTGCAATAACGCAGCATTGTGCTTTGTGCCATCACGCTCGAGCTAAGCAATATTAGCAGTGCTAACCTTTTTTTCATGCGCCGCAACCACTGACGGCTTTGGAAACAAATTTCTTGCCGTCCCATTCCTTGATTTCAAAACTATAACCCTCGTAATACGCGCCGTAAGCCACCATTTCGAGTTTGCCATCGCCGTTCAGGTCAAGTAGTCCCGCAATGTCGTACAACTCGGCAAGATGGCGATTATCGGCTTCAACCTCAATGTCTTTTAAAATCACATCATCGCCCAAACTGATGGTTTGGACTTTGCCAGCCACTATTTTGCGCATCAATACAAAAGAGTAATCACCTTTTTTCCCGCCTGATGGTGGGTAATAATCACTGCTGCTCATTTCTTGGTAGTGCCGCCCAACAATAAAAACCTCATCGCTTTTGTCGTTGTCAAAGTCGGTTTTGATCACGCTGGTCAGTTTGACGAGCGTATTTTTCAAACCTTTTTTGGCTAAAAATTCGCTGGCTATTTTGACGTATGCCAGGGACGTATTTGGCAGCACCGTGATGGCTCGAGGGCGAGGATTCCAGGTGGCTGTCACCCCGATTTCGAAGGCTTTGGATTTGTGGCTCGGGTTTAACGGCACACTGAACGTATCCTCGCAAGGTACCCCCAACGATTCGGGTTTGCCAGCGTTAAAACTGCCCGTTACCCCAGTGTGCGAAAAAAACTTGAAGGTATCGCCAGCGATCAATTTTGCCGATTCCCTAGAATTCAACCATTTCTGGTCTGACAAGGCTCCAAGCACTTCGGGGGCGGAACCGTCCCAAGGTCCAAGGGCAACAACCACATTTTTTGGGTTGCCCACGCCCGAAACAAAACTCGAGCATAGAAGCAGTGTTAACCCCAAAGCGATTGAAATGATTTTTTTCATCTACCTCAAGGTTAACATCCACACCCAAATTTTTAAGGTTGCTCGAGCATCAAGCTCGAATAGTTTGGATCGGCTTTGATTTCGGCGTCACTAAACGGCAGTTTGACAAATTTCTTTTGCGAGTACATTTCGGTCTGATCGCTATAATGCGGGTTGTCAGACTGTGGACTCAGCGAGTACGAAAGTAGAGCTTGGGCTTGTGGGTTGTAATCCGCGTCCCAGGTTACGGTCTGGATGTAACTCGAGCCGTGAATGGGTTCGTAATGTCCGTCTTTCAGGGTTGAGGCTTGGAGATTGTACACGCCTTCATCGCCCGCGCCGCCATGAATCGGGATTTTCTTATCGCCACGAACCGCGTATTGCACGCTGCCGAGGCTGGCATCGAGCGGAACTTTTTGCTTTTCGAGTTCAGTCACGGCATCACTCAGCGCCGCATAAACTTGTTCGAGAATCGCGGGGTCGGTTTTCAAATCCCTGGGGGTGTTGACAGGGTCTTTAGGGTCAAAAGGCACCGCCCAGAAGTCAATTTTTTTGGCTTTAGCCCAGAATTCGCGCCAGACCACCGCGCCGACACTCTCGAGGTTTTCGCGTTTGTCCCATTTGGCAAGAATCGCGCAGGGTTTCTCGAGTTTGCTCGGGCAGTTTTTCACCACGGCATCGGTTAATAATTCGGCGCTCAGGTTTCGGTTGGAAAACAAAATTTGTTGCAGTTTTTCTGGGCTGTACTTTTTGCCATCCAAACCATCGGTGCCCGCCAGCCGCTCGAGAATTTGCTTGTACCCGAGGCGCGTTCGTAAGCTTCTGGCTGTTCCCTCATCGCCAATGATTCTGGGAAAACCTGTCAGCGGTTGTTGCAAACTCGAGAGCCAATAACTGTCGTTCGAGTTCATGACCCAGTCCGAGCGCGTGATGCTCGGCATGTTTTTGCCAGCGATAATGCCAGTCTGCGGTGCGCTCAAATCGTTGTCCCAATTGCAGGCGCTCGAGCTTCCATCGAGCACTGGCAATTTGGCGGCGGCATAAATCGCTATGCCCAAAAAGCCTTGAACGCACTGCTCAATTTTGGCTTGGGTCACGTTCGGCACCACACTGATGTCAGCATAAAACGCATTTCCTGCCGCATCTGCCGCAATCGTGTTGACCCAAGGCACTGCCACATTTTGCTCGAGCGCCCGTTTGATGCCCGCCACGCTTTTTGCCTGATTGATGCGCCACCACTGCTCGATAAACCTTTCGTTTTCGGCGTTGGCATCGCGGATGGTGTACGCAAAGGTATTGCCCCAAGCCATGCGCAGGGCGTCACTGGCAATCAATTGTCCGAAATGCGTGCGCCACAAAGTGCGCGAAACGTTTTTGAGGCTGCCGTCTTGTTGTAATACTTGCACGGTCACCGTTTTGCTGGTCATCTTGCGTTTTTCGCCGTCAAACCAGTACGAGGTCGGATCGCCCGCCACGAGTTTGAGTTCAAAAATCGTGAAACGCAAGGCGGTGGAAACCGTATGCGACCACGCCACGCGGTTGTTAAAGCCGATGTTGACCACCGGTACACCCGCCAAGCTGCCGCCCATGACGTCCAATTTTCCAGGAATCGTTAGGTGCATTTCATAAAATCGGTCGGGTCCAAACCACGGAAAATGCGGGTTGCCCAAGAGCATTCCCCTGCCGTTTTCGGTCACGTCGCGCCCGAGTGCTACGGCGTTGCTGCCCATTTTGGCTTCGTCGCTATCCAGCCTTAAAAAGTCTCGAACCTCCTGGCGCGAAGGTACGTTCAACACTGGCTCACTCGAGTTTTTTGCCCCAACATAAGGCGCTTGTGCGGCGTAAATGGCATCGGTCAAGGGTTCGCTCGAGGCGTGCGAGACTTGCTCGAAATTGTGCTTGAGTAAATCCAAGACCGAGATTTCACGCAAGTATTTGGCGTCTTTGCAGTCCTTCGAGAATTTACCTTCACTCATAAAACGGTTGTAGCCCGCCACATACCCCGTCATTTCCTCTTGAAGCTCGTGTGGACTGGCATTGTAGGACTTAACCAAGGCATTTTCGTCGAATACTGTCCTGAAAAAAAAGTCGCTGCGTAAATTGTTAAAACCTGTTCTCGACGCACCAGATTGCAAACTCGAGCCGCCTTGTCCAAAAAATTTGGAACGTTCGCCGACGATGGTGGTCAAGTGATTGGCGAACATGCAGTGGTTGTCGGTCGCAAAAGCGTATCCCAAGCCGTATCCCAAACTGCCGTAATCCTCGGCTTTAACGTGTGGAATGCCGAAGCTGGTACGCCGAATTTCGACACGGTATTTTTGGTTGTCATGCGCCAAAGCACTCACACCAACTGCCAGTGCCATCAATCCGAGTCCAACACCAAACGCAAATCGTCTGTTTAAATCCATGAAATAGCTCCTTTTTGTTTGGAGCATTATGACTCAGATTTAAAACTCATATTGAAACGCATGATCCTCTCGAGCGTATCGCAATTACAGATCGGTTTTGAGTTTGAGTTATCAACTCGACGAATTAAAACCATTCGGGTTTCATCTCGAGCACCGTCACATCCAAGCTCGAGATGAGGTTTGACCATGCCAAAATTTTGGGCAGTTCAAAACGGTAAAAGTACTTGCAAGTCTGAATTTTCCCGTTGTAAAACGCCATTTCGTCGCTCGAGACTGGCTTTTCTAAACCTCGAGCCGCAACCAAAGCTTGTCTCAACCACATCCAGGTAATGACAGTATGCCCTAGCATTTCGAGGTACGTATTTGAGTTTGCCAAGAATACTTCCGCACCCATTTCAGCTCGAGCTTGCAGCAATTTTTTGGTGGTATCAAGCACTAGATTTAAGGCATTCTCGAGTTCCTCAGAATGTTTTTTGGTTCGTCCCTCGAGTTTGGCGGCGTCAATGGTGGATTGGATTTCTCGAGTTAAAAGTTTTAGGCTCGCACCTTCAAATTGCACAATTTTTCGCCCCAAAAGGTCAAGCCCTTGAATGCCCGTTGTGCCTTCATGAATTGGATTTAATCGGTTGTCACGGTAAATCTGTTCAACTGGATATTCGCGGGTGTAACCATAACCGCCCAAAATTTGAATCGCGTTTTCGTTGGCTTTCAAACCATTTTGGCTCGACCAGGCTTTAACAATTGGCGTCAGAAGCTCGAGCAATAACCCAGCCTCTTTGCGTTTTACTTCTTCAGGATGCGTTTTTTCATCTTCAACCAAACTCGAGGCGTACAAACCCAGTGCCAATCCACCCTCGCCAATCGCTTTTTGCTCCAAGAGCATTCGGCGCACGTCGGCATGGTTGATGATGGCGGTTTGAGGCTCGAGCGGGTTCTTGTGATTGCGTCCCTGCAATCGGGTGCGGGCATACTCGAGGCTGTAGTCGTAACCTGCCAGCGCCAGCATGACCGCGCCCATGCCGACGCCGATGCGGGCTTCATTCATCATTTGAAACATGTAGGTTAAACCCTGGTTGGCAACTCCTATCAAAAAGCCGTGACAGTCGCCGCGTTCACCAAAATTCAGCACGGTGCTGGTCGTGCCGCGATAACCCATTTTGTGCAACAAGCCCGCAAGATTTACATCATTGTTCTCGAGTTTGCCGTTTTGACTGCGGTAGCGCGGCACGATAAAAAGCGAAATCCCTTTTACCCCAGCCGGTGCGCCCGCGATTCGAGCCAGCACGAAATGCACGATGTTTTCACTCAGTTCGTGCTCGCCAGCCGAAATCCACATTTTACTGCCAACAATTCGGTACGTGTCGTCACTCTGCGGTTCGGCTCGCGTCAGAATGTCGGCAAGGCTCGAGCCAGCCTGAGGCTCTGAAAGTGCCATCGTGCCAAACCATTTGCCCTGGAGCATCTTGCCAAGAAATTCGGATTTTTGGATTTCGGACCCAAAGCTGTTCAGCAGATTGCCCGCCGCGATGGTCAAAAAAGGATAGGCTGCCGTGGCAGGATTCGCCATCAAGAACACGCACTGACACGCCAAGGCAATCATGTTCGGGAGCTGCATTCCGCCGTGTTCAAAGTCACTGTGCGCCGCAAAAAAACCGGCGTCCCTAAATTTCTCGAGCGCGATTTTCACCTCATCAATCAAAACCACTTTGCCGTCCACAACATGCGGCTCGAAAATATCGGCTTTGCGGTTGTGCGTGGCAAAAAACTTTTCGGCAATTTCAAACGCCACATCGAGCGCGGCTTCAAACGTCTGATGCGAATGATCGTTAAACCGTTCTCGAGAGCTTACATTGGTGACCTCGAGCAACTCGTACAAGACAAAACGCAAATTTCGACGCATATTTGACATGTCAAATCCTACCTTAACCATGCAGTCTAGACACGAAACCAAACTCGAGCATTTGCCGCCCAAATAGATTTATGCTATCTTTGACGCCGCTCTCGAGAACCCATTTTGGAGGGGTGCCAGAGCGGTTGAATGGGACGGTCTCGAAAACCGTTGTAGGTGCAAGCCTACCGTGAGTTCGAATCTCACCCCCTCCGCCAAACAAAGCTGCTTGCCAATGCGAGCAGCTTTTGTTTTTGGCTTAAAACGCGTACTGAAGTACTCGAAACAAAATTGTTACGCCAACTGTTACACCAAGTCGCTACACTAAACCCAGCCTACGGAGCCTTCAAGATGAGGAATGTCTAAAGACTGAGTATCGCCACGGGCATGTCTATAAGGAGTTCTAACCAGCAAAACCAAAGAAGTGCCAGTATAATTGTTAAATCAAATTGTTTAACAAAGCGCTTACGGCGCATGGGAGGAAAAGTATGAAACCAGATGCAATTCACCACGGGACCAGATCACATCAAGCACTCCTGACCGCCTTCACCAAACGAGCAAGTGTCATTGCCCTTTGCGCTGCTGGACTTTTTGGTTTTGCGAATGCAAAATCGTTGCCCGCCAGTGCTATTTTGAATGTGCACCCCAAGCAAACACTCGAGTCCAACGTTGGTAGTGCCAAACTATCCAGCGCTCGAGTCAACCAGATTTTTAAAGACGCTCAAAAACCGGGTGCGCTGCTCGATCAGGCGGCTTTAAGCTGGCCACCTCAGTTTGCCATTGGTCAAACCTGGACGATCAATATGGTTGGCGTTGGAAATTGGACCCTGCCCTTGAGCACCACCATTGAAGGTGATGCCACCGGTTACACGACCGGAACGGACAGACGCGAAGGTTGGTTTGTTTATTATCCAAAGACTGGAACCGATCCTGAAGTGGTGGTTAATTACTTGCAAAGTGACACCGATAGGTATTTGTGCGCCATCTTTCCAACCGGTAATCCAAAAGGCAACACCTTAAACGGCGTGGCGTTTCGCGGTCAGGGTAAAAACCCAATCGAGGACTTAAAAACCCCTTGTAGCGCAACTCTGGGCGGTAGCTCGAGTGCAACCACAACCCCGACAACCCCCACATCACCGTTTGCCAATCCAAATGTTCCGTTAAACCCAAATACCAACCAAACTCAACCCACAGGAGTTAGCCCAGTCTGGCCCCCCAAGCCAGGTGAAGCTTGGACGATGACCATTGACGGACTTGCGCCCTGGTTAGTCAATTTTGAAAAACTGGACAAAGACGGCGATCCAACTGGAACTGCCGTTCAATCGGGCGTAAAATCTACGGCATTTGCTTACTTGGACAATGGCGAATACGTGTTTGAAATTACCGATGGCAAAGTCGTGACCGATTGCGTTTTTACCAAATTGCAAGTTCAAGGCAATGCTTTTGTTGGCGGTAAAGCCTATTCGGGTGATGCAAAGTCGAATTCGATCCCGCCACTCAACAAGGCGTGCAGTGCCGCTCTTGGAGGCACTCAAGCCGCAACTCAACCCACCCCGCAAGCCCAAAACTTAAGCTGGCCCCCACAATTGGCGGTTGGTCAAAACTGGGATTACCGCCTTGGAACGCGCCCTGTCGTCTATCACGGCAATTTTTCCAGCGTCAGCAACAATGTTTTCAAAGGCGACCTGATCACCGATGGCTCGAGTGACCCAATCGCCAAACGGGTTTTAAGTGTGGTGTATTCGACCAAAGACGATGCCCTGATTTCGTTTGCCGAAGACCCACAAGGTGGCGTGACAGGCTGTTTGTTTATTGGAAAAGACAGCATCAAAAACAACACCTATACTGGTCCGGCATTGTATAAAGCACCAGGAGCCAAAGATTATGCTGACCTCAATTTCAATTGCATCATGAACGCAGTCACCACTGCCGCGCCGCAAGCTCAAGGCGGCAATCTGACCCCGACCTGGCCTCCAAAACCAACTGAAAACTGGACGATGACCATTGATGGTCTTGCACCTTGGGCGATCAATTTTGACAAACTGGATAAAGGCGATCCAACGGGCACTGCCGTTCAATCGGGCGCGAAATTTGTTGCCTACGCTTACAAAGACAAAGATGGTTACGAGTTTGAACTGAGCGACGATACCAACGTTTACTTTTGCACCT
>JANMUC010000026.1:0-11588 GCA_031391225.1 Deinococcales bacterium | reverse complement strand
CGCTTTCAAAAAAAATTTCAAGTTGTGTTCTTTAACCCCAGCGTGGTCCAGCAGCTCCAAGCACTCCAAGCGCGGTCTTGCCAACAAATTCGTGAACCAAGGCGCGGTTGGCAGGATGAAAACCACCGCAACGCACATCGCGGTACAGTCGCTCGAGTTCTGAACCCTTAAACATGCCCGTGCCGCCCGACAAATCCATGGCAATGTCCACGACTTTTTTTGCGCCTTCAACGCAACGGTACTTGGCAGCAATCAATTTGGAAACCCACGCTCCGCCGTGATCCACACCGTCCGACCATTCTTGCGCAATCCGTTCAACTTGCGGAATCATCGATTCAAGCTCGAGCATCATCTCGGCAACCGCGTGTTGGACTTCGGGATGGTTGACCAGCGAGCGCCCAGACATGGCAATCGAGGTTTTTTGCGCAATATTTTTGAGTGCCAAATCTCGAGCGCGTTCGGCAATGCCCGTGTAAATGCTGGCAAACGTCGGTTCTGCCCAGGCGAACACGCCCAGCACAAAGGCATCTGCGCCAGCCAAACCAGCAGGCACAACCCGTCCGATGTAATGGTCTGGAACAAAAGCCCCCTCGAGAATCGTGTCGTCGCTTTTGGTGGCACGCATTCCAAGGGTGTCCCAGGTTTCTTCGATGCGGTATCCTGGCGCGTACCGAGGCATGAAGGCATGAACCACCAATGGGTTTTTCGGGTCGGCGTAATCAACAGCGTGAATCCCAAGTCGCGTCCAAACGGGACTGAGGCTACCAAACACCTTATGTCCATAAAAACGATAGCCGTTTTCGACCCGTTCGGCTTTGGCGCTCGACCACAAAATCGGCATGTCATTGCCAGCCTCACCGTGACCCGCAGCAAAAACCTCACCATGCGCGGCTTCCTCGAGCAACCAATGCAGTGAGTTGTCGCCAACGCGGTACAAATCGGCAGCGATGCCCGTCCAGTACAGGTGCATGTTGGTGGCAACGGCGGTGGCTGGTGCATGGTACGCAAGGCGTCGTTGCAAAGCGCAGACTTCTGCGAGCGATAAGCCAGCGCCGCCAAGTTCGACTGGCACAGCAATTTTCAGGTATCCAGCCGCTTTGAGGTCGCTAAAATCTTCTGCAAAAAATCGGTTTTCGCGGTCATATTGGGGCGCTCGAGTTGCGAAAGTCTCGAGCATGGTGCTGGTCAGGATGCTTGTTGGGCGGGTTGGATTCACTGTTGCGGTCATGACGGTTCTCCTTAAAAATCAATCTCGAATGGTCGAATTTAACTCGAGAATTTCGGGTTAATGTTTCATTGCGGCTGTCAACTCGTTCTTGGGTGTTTGGTCTTGTCAGGGTTATGGTTCAAGCATTTCATCTTCATTGGGTTTGGAAGCTACCCGAAGCGGCTTGTTCTATGGTTGTGCCGGATGAGTCTCGAGCGGCTATATTGAGTGTCCAAGTGATGTAACTAAAGTCTGGAAGCGGGGATGTGGGCGTAAAGATCATGTGTGTACCGTCAAAATTCCAAGAGATACTGCCTGGAACAGTTCCTGGTTGATTTAAGATATTGAGGCTGCGAACTTCACCGAAGGCATTTGCAGTGTTGGTTCTGTCCATCGGTTCGCTAAAGACGATCACGATTTGTGCAAATTTGCTGACACCAGAGATTTCACGGGGACTGATCTCGGTAATCAATGGCGGCGCGTTGCCAACCTCAAATGAAAATCCGTAAGCGGCTTGCAAGCTGTTTCCTACAAGGTCGCTGGCGTTGTTTGCCAGTGTGATGGTGTACTTTGCAGCTTGGGTCAATCGAACCATTGGTAGGCAACTGGCACTCGAGTCTGAAGTCCACGTCCAAGTGCAAGAAAAGCTGGGATTGCTTTGGAAAGCAGCTTCAACCGAAGCTCGGTTCATGGACTTGCTAAAATTCAAGACAATAGCAGTGTTTATTGGCACGTTGGTTTGGTTACTCGTTGGGGTAAAACTGACCAGTGCAGGTTTCACTTTGTCTTGTGCGGTGCTGAACTGCAAAGCAAATGGGCTTTCCAACGCCTGACCGGTTTTACTTTTCGCAAGCGTGGATATACCAATGTTGTACTGCGTCCCAAGCAGCAAGTTGCTGTCTGGAGTGCACGTTGCGGTTTGATCGTTGTCAGTCCAAAGCCAATTGCATTCAATGGCAGGGATGCTCGAGAAGGCAGTTTCGACACCGATTTTAACCATGCTTTTTGAGAATCGGAATACGATTTTGCTGTTGATAGCAAAATCAATGGCATTGTTCGCGGGTGTGCTACCAATCACGACTGGGGCAGCACCAATGCTCGAGAATTGCAATGTTGTTGCGCCCGCAAGATTGTTTCCAGCAGTATCTTTACCTGCAATCAAAATGGTGTAGGTCTTGTCGTTTTGCAGTGGCAGCGTGACAAAACTCACAGTCGTATTTCCTGCACTCCAGGTTGCCACGCCAAGCGTTAAATTACTGCTCGAGGTTGTCAAACTGCCAATGTTCATGGCTTTGGAAAAAGTCAGTTGCACTTGGGTGTCCAATGCCACACCACTGGCATTGAATTCTGGGATGCTCGAGATGATTCTTGGCATGGTGGTATCTGGCGCAAAAGGTGTGGCTGACAATACGTTCGTGCTGCTCGAAGCATTGCCTGTTTGATCGGTTGCCTCGAGTTTAAAGTAGTACGCCGTGCCATTGCTTAAGCCCAGAAGTTCAAAACCATTTTGTGTTTTGGGAATTGTTTCTGCTGCATTTTGCTGCGCCGCACTGCTGCCCCAACGCAGGACGTAATGCTCAAAGTCGGGTTCGGTGTTGGCAGCCCACTCGAGTTTGACTTTGGTATTGTCCGTGGTGACTTTGAAACCTTGTGGCGTGGCAGGAGCGGTAGTGTCTGGTGTGGGACTGCACGCCATCAAGACCGCCATCAATAAACCGATAAGAATGTTTTTCATGTCAACCTCGAGTTACGGAACGCACGCAATATCGCGCCGAATGATGGAATTCGAATTCTTGTTGTTTTGCGGATCACTGGCGACCAAGGTAATCCGAATGTTGACGCTATATCCCTGGTCAACGCACTCGAGTCCAAGTGCTGCAATCACATCCACTTTATTTTGGGCATCCAAGGTCAGTTGGACGTTCGGACCGAATTCTCCAGTTGGTACACCACGGTCTGCAAATTGCATTGCTGCGAACCACTCGAACGTCACAGGATCACCTGCTGGGTCTGTGGCTGTGCCTGTCAGCGTCCAGAGTCCAGCATTATCGGCAGGTGATCCATTGCCTGGTTTGGGAGTGGTGATGGTCACAGGGTTTGGTGGCGGGTTGGCTGGTGTAGGCAGCACGTTCACAGCCACGGTTTGGGTGTTCATCAAGCCTTGAGGGTCTGTGGCGGTCAAGGTTAAAGTTCGTGCGCCGACGCTCGAGAAGACAGCACTGATTTCGCAGCCCGTTTTGGGAAAAGCATCTGTCGCAATACTGCTCGTCCAGGTGATGCTCGAGCAAGCCAGTTGATCGTTTGGTTCGTTTGGGTCGCTGGCATTGGTTTGGAAGCTGTAGGTCAAGTCTTTGTAAATCACTGAGGTATTGCTGGGTTCGGAGATACTGACGCTGGGCGCGGTGTTGGTGATCTCAATAACCCTCGAGACTGTAGCACTTGCGCCGTCAGAATCTTTGACCGTGACGGTGATCGTGCGCGTTCCTGTAGTCGTGAAGGCTTTGGTGATTTCTGATCCAGAACCTAATACCCCATCGTCTGCCAAGCTCGAGGTCCAAGAATACGTCAGGTTCGCTCCATCCTCGAAATCTTGGGCGCTGGCTCGCAGCGAAATGCTGCGGTTAAGGTCGGCAACTGGGTTTGCCTCGAAGTTGATGGTTGGCGCACCATTGCTCGACTGCGCGATTGGAAAACGATTCTCGTAAACCCGTCGTTTGAAAGATTTTTCGATGCCCCACTTGTCAATTTCCACGCCAACATCCACCCCAATTCCACCATCAAGTTTCCAGTAGGGTTTGCGCGGAAACTGCGCATCGAGCGCCACAAAAACTTCTGGACGGACATACAAACCAACCGATTCGTAGAGCAGCAACTCGAGCGTCACATTCGAGAAGACTTCAGCATTCAGACTGCCTTTGATAATGCTCGAGTCCAGATTAAAGTCGTTGCTGACATCGCTGAGGTTTGTCCATTCTTCGTTGTACTTCGCACCTGCGGTCATGATGAGGGTTTGGGTCACGCTGATGCTGACCTCGCCACTCACCGAACCACGAATGCCCACGTTAAGCTGAATGATCGGACGAATCACAACGGGCACAGGTCCAATGGAAAAAGTGATCGGTTTAAAACGAATTTGCCCAACCCGAATTTTCTTATCAAACTTAAAGGATTCTTTGCCCACCAAAGTCAAATTCGATGTTTGGATAAAATTGGCTTTTGCCAGAAAATCAAAATCTGGCGGGAAGAAATCAATGTCCCAATCAAAATCCACGGATGTGTCCAAATCGAGCGATCCGCGCAATGCCACTTGATCGTCTTTGGTGGTTTCGTCACCGTCTCTGTCGTACAAAACCTTATCGAACAAAAATGTTGGATCATCCGCTCGAGCACCCATATACTTCACGCCCTTGGTTAAGTTCGTGGTTTCAACATCGCTGGCAGTCAAAGCTCGAGAAGCCTGCAAGCTACCCTTCTGAATCGCATCACGTAATGTTGCAGGTGCAGTCTCGAGAATGGTTTTACCGTTTTCTTGACGGACTGCTGTCACCTTGCGTAAAAAACCATCGGGGGCGGCGGTGGTTGGCGAACTGACCACCACATCACCAGCCGTGATCGCTTGCACGCCAGTAAAAGTCAGCGTGTTTGGTTGTACATTCTCGAGCGCGGCTTGGGTCTTGCTACTGAGAACTTTGGTGGTTGCGGGAATTATGACTGGCGGTTGTGGCGGCGGGTTGTTCGTGCAGGCAGCCAAAAGGCTGCCCAAGCTGAGAAAGATCAACGAATTTCTAATCCAATATTTCATGCTGTACTCCTTTTTTTTAATGACCAAAAATCAATGTGCGAGAAATCAAAAGCTCGAGAAATCTGACTCGAGATGCAGATTGTGTTGCTCGAGAAATAATCAAACTGGTGAAGCTCGGGTTATGTTTCACTTCAAGGTGTCGCAGATGTTTTGGTGTGCTGCATTGCCATAAACAACGTTGCGAGTTGCGAAGGCTGTTCAGATAACACTCGAGATTCTGGTGCTGTTGGTTGCAAATGCTTTTCCAGGAATGCCGTCAATTTTGTTTCGTAACTTGGCAAGAATCGCCTAGATAAAATCGAACGGTGTCCAGCTCCACGAACCACCACCAGGGTCGTGTCATGCCTTCGGGCTTTGCGCAAACGCTGCCCATTCTCAAGTGGCACAAACTTGTCCTGATCGCCGTAGACCAGCAGCAACGGCGTGTTGCCGAGTTGCTCGAGGTCTTTGATTGGGGTCATGTCTGAAATTTTGCCGCCCGTGTACCATTCGCAAAATTTAACGATCAGTAGCGAAAGGGGGAACGCGGGCAGTTTGGTCACGTACCGCACACCGTCCGCCAAATTTTCGCTCAGGCTCGAGACGGCACAAATCACGACCAGCGCTTGCACGTTCAGGCGGTGGGCAGCGGCACGGATGATGGTTGCACCACCCATCGAATGCCCAATCAATGCGATACGTTCTGGGTTGATATCGGAGCGTGAGCGCAGGTACACCAAGCTGGCGTGCAAATCATGGATTTCATGGATTCCAAGGCTCGAGACTCGCCCGTCAGACGTGCCATGATGTCGAAAATCAAACAACAGCACGCCGTATCCCGCTTGGTGCAACAGTGCGGCATGGGGCAGCAATGCTGTGCGATTTGCACCAGTGCCGTGGGCGCAAACCACGGTTGCACCGTTTGCGGTTGTCTTGGGTGGCACAAACCAGCCGCGCAAGCATAAACCATCTTTGGTGGTGAAACTCACATCCTCCCAGTGGGCAATACCGACGCTGGCATGCGTTTTTTGAGCAACCTGACGTTTGGGGTGAACCAGTTTTTTTGCCTGGATTTGCGCGACAACCAGCAATGCCGCAAACACTAAGCCTGAAATACCGAATAGCAACACAAGCATAAAAATCTCCAATCTGAAAACGTAAGCCTCGAGCGGCAGATACAAGCACACGGGTGCAAGTTGACAAAAAGTGGTAAAAATTCACCTGAGTCAAGTGAATCTTCAACCAACGAAAGTCAGTGTCCGCCCAGTCCAGTCAAAAGTTGGTCAAAGCAGTGTCAAAAATTTCTCGAGCCTGTCAAAGACCGCTATTTCCCGAGCATTGACTTCGAGGCTCGAGCAACAATCTTAAACATTTTCAGTTGATCGTACTGACCGCCGAAACTCGAGGTTGGAGGGTTGCAGTCGTGTTCAAAAAGTCTTCCAAATGTTGAGGCAGGTTTTCGTGAACGCCCCAGAATCGTTCTTGGGCTTGCATGTACAAACGCGTGGCAGATTTGCCAAAACCTCCAGCTTGGTACGCCTGCAAGACTTGATACAACAATTCGGCATCGTAAGGTTGCATGGTCAGTAAAATCTCGCCAATCCGTGCGGCTTCGGTCAGGTCAGTCTCGAGCAGACGCTCAAAACTCGAGCGCAGGGCTTGCGTCAGGCTCTCGCTGATGTTGCCATCCCAACCTTCGGACATGCGCTCGAGGTAGACACCGCGCCACAGACGGGTGTTGAAGGTGCTAAAAAACATTTCGGCATCGGAACTGATGTTTTGCAGCGCGTAACCGTTGGTGGTGCTGTGAATGGTTTGCTGCCCCAATTCATTGCGAATCAGATAGATTTGCTGCCGCAAAGTGTGTTTTGCATCTTTGTCCGAATGGTCTGGGTAAAAGACTTCGGCTAACTCGAGCGCACTGACTTCACTGCGTCCTGCCATTCGAGCCTCGAGCAGGTAGCACAGCAACTCGAGGCGTTTTTTGCCACGGTAAACAATTTTTTGTCCGTCTCGCTCGAGTTGTGCCAAACCCAGTACGTTCAAACGCAAACTGGATTCGGCGGTTTCTGGTGCTGAACTCGAGGTGGATTCGCTGGCTGTAATTTCTGGGAAGTAACGCAAGGCAACCTTTGCATCTCCAAGCAAACCTTGCGCTACAAACCAGGTGTGGCGTTTTTTGGCACTTTGAAGATCATTCGTTAAACGATCTGCTTCCAAACCAGTACGTTCGGCATTGGCCGTATGGTTCTCGCGCCGATATATTGCTTCGGCTTTCAGGAAAGCCTCGAGCGCTTCATGGTTGCGCCCATTGGCTTCAAGCGCAAATCCTAGCGTCAGAAAACTGCGATCCGTTTCGGAAGGGTGCTCAATGGCAATCGCTTGAAGTTCTTGCGCCAAAACCAGCGCTTGGCTTGCGTTGCGATTCAGGGCTTCGGCTCGAGCGGCAAGCGCCAATGCCCTGGTCAAAAAGTAAATCACCTGCATCTCTCGGGCGAGTTGCAATCCCGCTCGGGCGTGCCTGAGTGCCAGTGGAATGCCCGAGGTGGGTTGCCAGTCGAGGTACAAATTGGCTTGGTCGAGATGATTGTCGCAACTCGAGGGACGCAGATCGTAAAGCGCATACTGTTTTTGCACCTCTTGGTAGAGGATTTCGGCTTCCTCGAAACGTCCCTCATCAAACAAAATGCTTGCCAGGCTGTCCTGAATGACGGCGTAACGCCTCGAGTCTCCGAGTTGCAGACTCAACTCCAAAGCGCTCAAAAATTTCTCTCGAGCCTCCGCCAGACGCCCCAGGTTGCGACACGTCACGGCATGGTTTCTGAGGCTTTGCAATTTCAGGCTTGGTTGCCCGTATTGACTCGCAAATTTGATGGCTTTCTCTGAGGCAGCCAGGACTTTGGGGTAATCACCGGAAGCACTGGCAAGGATCATTTGTGCGTTGTGAAGGTAATACAAGGATTTAAAATCCTGATCTTGGCGGGCAAACATCAGCTCGAGCAAGTTTTCGGCGTCGGTCAGGCGACTTAAACGCACCAGCGAAAAACAGACGTGCGATAAGGTGTAGGTGTCCGCAAGGTTTTGAAGCTCAAAATGTGCGTTCCAGATTTGCAACACGTCTTTTGAACGTCCTTGCAGTTGCTTCATCAAAATCAAGGTCTGAAACCGATCCAAACGCATTTCGGCTTGAGGCTCGAGCAGCATCTCGGCTTGTTCTGAGCGCCCCAGCCGCGCCAAGATTTCGGCGTAAAACACCACTGCCTCGGATGATGGATTTTCGCCCAACGCCGCAATCGCAGCCAGCTTCTCGGCTTGAACAACATTAAACCCAGCGATTGCCCGAGCCGCCTCGAGCGCTTGACTTGAGCGTTCAGGTTCGTCTAAAAACGCCACGACCCGCGCCAACCAGTTCAAAGCCGCAATCGTGTCCCCTCGAGCTTCAGCGCACTCTTGGGCGGCTTTGAGCAAGGCTACAGCATTCGGGGTATCAATACTCAGAAACATGGCGGCTTGCTCTGGATGATTTTTCTCGAGCGCCCCAATGGCAGACGAGCGATAAGCCTCCAAGCGTTCGCTCGGGATTTCTCGAGTCAGAACTTCACGAAAGAGCGGGTGCGCAAAACGCGAATCTTGTAAGACTCCAAGCGTTTGCAACTCTGAAATACTCTCGGACAAGCCCTCGAGATTGACCCTTGCCACATCCGCCCAAATTTCAGATCCCAACACCTCAACTTGCTCGAGCAGCGCTTTGACCTCGAGCACCCGACGGCTTTGAGCGCCGATTCTCGAGTCGAGCAATTCCAAAATCAGGGCTTCGATGCTGAGCGGCACAAAATCATCATCGGGTTTGCGCCACTGCCAGCGCTCACCATCCGACCAGAACGCCCCGAGGCGCAGCAAATACCGCCAGAACTCGAGGGTGAACAAGGCATTGCCCTGCGCTCGGGCGTAAACCCAATCTTTTGCCTCGGGTGGCAATGCGCCCTTGGCTTGAACCTCGAGCAGCGCGTCGGCTTCACTACGTTCTAAAGCCTCCAAACGGTACGAACGAAAAGATGCCGGCAATACGGCACGGCTCGAGGCGATCAATGCCAGCCCACGTGTTCTTGGAATCGCTTTGGCAAGATTCAAGATCAACTCGAGCCGTTCAGGACTTGCACCGTGCAAGTCTTCAAACACCAAAATAAATGGCGCTAAAGCCGAAAGTGTAACCACCAGCGTATCGCCAAGCGCTTGAGTATCCAGGGTTTGACCGCGTTGCAGTTGCTCGAGTTGGGTTTTTGCCCAGGCTGGGAGGTTCGCGGGGCGCGGCAAACCTTTGACAATTTCGGCAACGGACATGCCACTGTCCACCTTCAAGTGCTTGCAGGGCGTTTCACGCAGTAATGTCTCGAGCAAATGGCTTTTGCCCACGCCAGGTTCGCCAAAAAGTCCGATCACCTGTCCAGGACTTTTTTGAATCACGGCGCTGAAATGTCGTTGAAGCTGCAAAACGGTTGATGGTGGCATGTACCCCTGTACGTCCCTTCCCGACCCGAATTCTGACAATACTTTACCGAAGTGATACTACAATGAAATTGTGTCAATTTTACTGTGCATCACACAAAAAATGTGAAACTCGAGCGACCACTTGCCAGAAACTCGAGTCAGATGCTAGCCTTAAAGCGTGATTGTCCTTTCCCCGCGACCAAGCAATAACGCCCACGGATTGCGGTGTCGCTGGGCGTAATTGGTTTTGTCTGAAGATTCTTGTCCGAACCCGCACGGTTCGGATTTTTTTATGCTTAAGGAGTTCCATGCGCCGTTCACAGCTTCACGCCCCAACCATTCGTGAAAACCCAACCGAAGCCGAAACCGTATCGCACCGTTTGTTGTTACGGGCTGGTTTTATTCGTCCACTCTCGAGCGGAATTTATTCGATGCTGCCCTTAGGCTTGCGGGTTAAACGCAAGTTAGAAAACATTATTCGTGAAGAATTGAACGCGATTGGGGCGCTCGAGTTTGACCTGCCAAGCTTGCAACCCGCCGAGGTCTGGAAAGAGTCTGGGCGTTGGAACGCGATTGGCACGGAAATGCTTCGGCTGCGTGATCGCTCTGGGCGCGAGATGTGCCTGGGCATGACACACGAAGAAATTTTTACAGGATTGGCAAAAGAACTTCGTTCTTACCGTGAACTGCCGAGTATCTGGTATCAGATTGCCCGCAAATTTCGGGACGAACCGCGCCCACGTGGTGGCATGATTCGTTTGCGCGAGTTCACGATGAAAGACAGTTATTCGTTTGCAATTGACGAGGCGGGTTTGGATGCGCAATTCGACGCGCACGAAGCCGCCTACCGAAAAATATTCGAGCGTTGCGGACTCGAGTTTGTGGTGGCAAGCGCCGACAATGGTTCGATGGGTGGCAGCGCCTCCAAAGAATTTGTGGCGCTCTGCGAAGCGGGCGAGGATTGGGTGGCAATCAGCGCAGGGGGTTATGCCGCGAATCTCGAGGTGGCAACCAGCCTTCTCGAGCCTGTGAACGATAATGACGCGAACACGGTATTGGAAGAGTTTGCCACGCCAGATGTTCATACGATTGACGACCTTGAGCGTTTTGGCGTTCCTGCGACGCGCCAAATGAAAACCCTGGTCATGATGGCGCAAGGTGAACCGATTATCGTGATGCTGCGCGGCGATCATTATTTGAACGAAACCAAACTCGCTCGAGTTTTAGGCACGGACGATCTGCGCCCAGCCGAAGCACACGAGGCGCTCGAGATCATGGGTGCGAATTTTGGCAGCCTTGGACCAGTCGGTGTCAAAGCACGCATCGTTGCAGACAAGGCACTCGAGGGACGGCACGGCATGGTCAGCGGTGCAAACAAAGACGGTTTTCATGTACGTGGACTTTCTCCAGGACGAGATTTCAATGCGCGTTTTGCCGATGTGCGCAGCGTCAAAGCGGGCGAACTCGCACCCGATGGTACGGGAATGCTCGAGGTGCGGCGCGGTTTGGAACTGGGGCATATTTTCAAGCTCGGCACAAAATACGCCTCGGCTCTGGGGGCAACCGTGCAAACCCAGGAGGGCAAATCTGCGCCGCTGGTCATGGGTTCTTACGGCATCGGTGTGGAGCGTTTAATGGCGGCAGTCGTTGAACGGCATCACGACGATAAAGGCTTGAAATGGCTGCCCAACCTAGCGCCATTTGATGTGATGGTGCTCGAGCTTGGCAACACGAACGGCGCGGCAACAAAGGTCTACGAAGATTTAAAAAGTGCGGGCTTTGATGTGCTGTTCGATGACCGCGACGAACGCGCGGGCAGTAAATTTTCTGAAGCCGAATTGTTCGGCATTCCAATCACCGTGGTTGCGGGCGCAAAAAGTTTAGAGCGTGGTGTGCTCGAGGTACGAAATCGTATTTCTGGTGAAGTCAATGAAGTCAAACTCGAGGATTTGAAAAGCTTTTTGATGGATTGGAAAACAGAAAACGTTGATCCGCAAAGGGCGAACACAAGCGACCATGCCCGTAAGGTGCGTTTTATGGTCAAGAAGGTCGCCCCTACGGAAATTCGATCATGAAAGTCTTGTTTCTCGAGGTGACATTCGAGCGGCAAGA
>JANMUC010000024.1:0-4906 GCA_031391225.1 Deinococcales bacterium | reverse complement strand
TTCGATATAACCAGGCCAAGCCACAATATCCAGGCGACCTTCACCCTTGCCAAGTTTATTCAGGCTGCCGCCTTGTGCCAATGCGGAAACACCAATAATCCCCAATGTCACTGCCAACATAGCGCCTATCGTTTTTTTCATACATACCCCCTTAAGGAATCGCACAAGTATTTTGTATTTGAAATTCACTGCTCGGCACAAACAGTTTAACTCAATTTGAAACCCTGTGCTGCCATCACGATTTTTGAAGGGTGCGACACAATTACAGGTTTGAAGGTGGCGAAATGTGCAATTTGCTACTTGAGTATTTTCAAACTCAGTATCTTTGCTGCTAACGCTTTCGTTTCAATTTAACCTCAACCAGCGAACGAAATCGTTTTGTAAACCCTTCGGAGGCTATAATTATGCGTATTCAAGATGGTCATCTATCAAAACTGCTTTGGCAACAGCTCGTTGTTGGTAAAGCAAAGTTAGGAGTGGCAAGTTTCGCTTTAACCCTCGCCCTCATCGCCTGTAATTCTACTCCTACCCCTCCTACGCCAAATCAAGAACCCCTGACAAACGATCCATCTCAAACCTCGAATTCAACGGTCAATGCGAGCGGTATCACCAATACTTACCTCAGCGATCAAGACTGGTTAACCGCCACCAACGGCTGGGGTCCTGTCGAAAAAGATTTAGCCAATGGAGATGACGCTGCTCGAGACGGTGACAAAATCCAAATCAATGGTGTGATCTTCAACAAAGGATTAGGCGCTCATTCAGATAGCAGCATCGAATACAACCTAGGCGGTTCATGCTCGAGTTTTACTGCCAGCGTTGGTGTGGATGACGCAAAAAAATACGCCCCAAAAACTGGGGGCACTGTCGTTTTTAAAGTCTTGGTTGATGGCACTGAACGCTTCAATTCTGGGGTGATGAAGCGGAGCATGAATGCACAAACGCTCAAAGTAGACTTGCAAGGCGCTCAACGGTTGAAATTGGTAGCAACCGATGCTGGAGATGGAGTTACTTTTGATCATGCCGACTGGGCAAATGCTCAAATCACATGTGGACAAAACGACCCACCACCACCTCCACCGCCGCCAAGCACTGGGTTAAAAACAGGTCAACTCAGTGACCAATTTGCGCTCGCCACCGTGTTAGAAAACGGTTGGGGCAACCCTCAAATTGACCGGGACAATGGGGACAGTGCAACCGAACCCTATGCTGAAAAATACAAACTTCAAATCAATGGCATGGTTTACCAAAAAGGCTTGGGGGTCCATGCCAACAGCGCCATTGAATTCCCAATACACGGACAATGCTCGAGCTTCACGGCTTTGGTCGGTTCAGACGATGGAACAAAATACAATCTTCAATCGCGGGGTGGAGGGACAGTCGTTTTTCAAGTCTTTGTGGACAATGTAAAAAAGTTTGATTCGGGTTTGATCAGACGAGGCGAAGCTGCCAAGAGTGTGAATGTGGTCTTGACTGGCGGACAGAAGTTGAAGTTGGTCGCAACAGATGGTGGTGATGGAAGCGCTTTTGACCATGCCGATTGGGTTGACGCAGCAGTGAAATGCGGTGATACCGTTAGCAACCCACCACCATTAAATCCGCCCCCAGTTGACCCCACTGCGCCAGTCAACCCACCACCATCAAACGTCGAATACAAAGGGGTTTCGGCTGCAATGTGGGCAGAAATTGATGCTCGAGCCGCAGAGTTTGGAGACCCACACAACTGCCATGCCAGAATCAACGCCATTCCAAGCACGGGTTACACGATTACACCAAGCAACGGCAATGTCATCAATCAAGCACTAACACAATCGAACACGGTGATCTTAAAAGGTGGCACGTACAGAATCTCGAGTACCCTTGAATTGGCGGGAAAGAAATTGATTGGTGCACCAGGTGAAGAGGTTACAATCAACGCGATTGACGTTGCCACGGCAGTTTCAATGGGCAACGATAGCGTACTGGCAAACGTCAAAATCATTGATGCCGGCAATGTCGGTATTCAACTCTGGAGCAATGATGTTCTGCACCGTGTTTCAGTGGCAAGAACTGGCAGAAGTGCTTACTTGACAACCGATGGCAGGGGGATCAGAAGGGTGAATGATAACTCTGGAAATAACTGTCTGGTCAGTACCGAATCAAGAGACAGCTACAACGATGTTGATTACGCTGGTGGCTATTCGTTCCCAACGACGGTTAGAGGTGGCAACGGTGATGGTTATGTGATTTCTGGATCAACCATCATTGATTCGTACGCGTACAACAACTCTGATGACGGATTCGATTCTTGGGAAGCCCAACCAAACTATTTTTACTTCAGTCACGCCCATGATGGCGGCAAAAGCACTTTAGGATTCCCAGAAGGCTACAACAACGGCGATGGTAACGGCTTCAAATTGGGACGCGGTGATCAAAGAATGTATATCTACAAATCCAAGGCGTACAACAACAAGCAAAGTGGCTTTGATGCCAATAGCAGCACCGCTTACCCGTCTTTTGTCATCATGTGCAGCGAATCTTACGGAAATGGCACTGGCGGCTTTGGGCAAGATTGGGCACAAGGTTTGACTGGTAACACAAAACCCTGCCCATAAAACTCGAGTTTGTGCCTCCGCATGAGGAAAGCTGGCAAGCAATCCTTGATTAAGAACACCATTCCGTAACCCAAGGAATGGTGTTCTTAATTGCTCGAGCACGCTGCATTATCCAGACCCTCGGAGCACTGTTCAACTCGAGGGCAATCAAAATAAGGTTTTTGGCGTATTGACGTTCTGGTTTAAAATCTGTAAAACTAAATCACTGGCTCGGGTTTCTCGAGCAGCTACAGTAGCTTCTTGTAGGAGAAAATTCTTGACACGCTTGCGCTAAATCCTAATCGGTTTGAACTGCCCCGCAACTTTGGGGGCGTTTCTTGACTTGGAGGTTTGGCGTTGAGCTTAATTCTGAAACGCGTAACAAAACGTTACGCCGACAACCTGATTTTTGAAAATGTTTCACTCGAGCTTCACGCTGGTAATCGCGTTGGGCTTCTTGGACGTAACGGCAGTGGTAAGACTACCCTCATGAAACTCTTGACCAAACTCGAGCTTCCCGACGCTGGCGAAATCAGTGCTTCAGGTAGATTGGCGTACCTCGAGCAACGATCCGAACTCGAGGCTGGAAGTTTACGTGAGATCGTGCTGCCAACCCGTCACAGGCAACTGAAAATCGAACTCGAGACAGCCCAAAATTACCTCGAGATTCCAAGCGTAGAAAATTTGGAACGTTTCGCCATCGCCGAAGAGAACTTTCGCGTGGCTGGCGGGTACGACATCGAAGCTCGAGCCGAAAGCATTCTGGCGGGGTTGGGCTTGAACGGGGATTTCTCGAGTCGAGCGCTGTCTGGCGGACAGGAACGCCGTGCTTTGCTGGCAAGGTTGTTGATCGAGCCGAGTGATTTTTATCTTCTGGATGAACCGACCAATCACCTTGACCTCGAGAGTCTGGTGTGGCTCGAGGATTTTGTGAATTCTTCCGAGGCTGGATTTTTGATCGTTTCGCATGATCGGGCGTTTTTGGATGCGACGGTCAAACGCTGTTACGAACTCGAGCGTCAGAAGTTGACCGAATATCCTGGGAACTATTCCGAGGCGATGGCAACTAAAAAAGCCATTCAAGAAAATCAATTGAACGATTACTTGGCATATCAACGTAAAGTGGATGCTCTCAAAGTTGAAGCGTCTGGCATTCGTCAATATGCAGCAAGCGCTGGGAAATTTGATCATCGTAAAAAAACTTGGGGACATATCATGCAGGCGAAAAATAAAGCTGAAAACGTTTCCAGAACTCTTGCAAACCGTGCAAAGGCGCTCGAGAAACGCATTGAACACATGGGTGAACTCGAGAAACCGTTTGAAGAAAACTTCATGACGCGCATCAAACTAGGGCACATGAATCACGGACCGAATGAAGTCTTGACGCTCGAAAACCTTAAACTCGAGCGGGGCGGAAAACTGATTCTCGAGGGTTTGAATTTGCATGTTCGGCGCGGTGAACAACTGGCTTTGGTTGGTGTGAACGGTGGCGGTAAAAGCACGTTACTGAAAACCATTCTTGGGCAACTTACAATCTCGAGCGGCAAGATTATGCTGGGTGTAGGACTGAATATTTACTGGGCTGGGCAGAACACCGAAGAACTCGACGAGTTTGAAACCCTGAAAGACGCGCTACTCGCCGCCAACCTAGACCTCGAGACTCGAGAAATCTTCGCGCTGCTGGCGAGTTTAGGACTTCCCAAAGACCCAACTCGAGCGATTGCAACCTTGAGCGGTGGGCAACGGACTCGTCTTTCTTTGGCGCGATTGAGTGTGACCAAAGCGCATCTTTTAATTTTGGACGAACCCACCAATAACCTTGATATTGACGCGATTCAGGCGCTCGAGAAATTGCTGCTCGGGTTTGCTGGGACGATTATTTTTGCTTCGCATGACCGCAGGTTGCTCGAGAATGTTGCCGACAAAACGCTCGAGATTCCAAGTTTAAAACTCGAGGTGCGGGATTAAATTGATGACTCGAAGTTAAAGCCTCAGTGCATTCAATTTAACCTTAAACTTGCTCGAGTTTTCATACCTCAAAACGTATTTAGAACGTCGCTTTGATTAGATTCAAAAAAGTCTCGAGGTTTGCTGGCGTGGTTTTCGAATGCGCTTCACGAACTCGCAATGCACCTGCTGAAGTTCGATCTTGAAAAAACTCTTGCACAATCTGAGTTGCTTGGTTGCCAATATCGGTTGTGTGATACTTTGTTTTGAAAGTTTCAAGGGTTGCATATTCAGCTTCTGTAGTCATGGCAAGAATGGCGTAAAGATCGCCAGCATGTTTACGTGCGTAAGGTGTGCGATCCCCTGATGTTGATTTTTTGCCAAGT
>JANMUC010000848.1:0-15032 GCA_031391225.1 Deinococcales bacterium | reverse complement strand
CAGGTAAGAACGCAGTGCTCGAGTTTGTGGTTCATTGCTGGCTTGAGGCGGCAGCACCAAAGTTGCCCAGGCGTTCGGGCAGCGCTTGAGGAGCATTTGCAGCATCAAATAACTCGAGCGGGCGGTGGTTTCGAGCATTTCGGTGAATTCGCCTTCGAGTAATTTTTTGAACGGTGTGCTCGAGGCTTCATCGGCAATGTGAACCAGTCCGTTGATTGATCCGTAAATCTCGAGCATTTTGTTAAAGGTTTGTGCCACCTCGAGCTGCACGCTGCTGTCACCCTTGATTGGAATGCTTTGTGCCCCGCCGCGCTCGAGTTCGGCGGCGGTCAGGCTTGCCGCTTCTGGGTTGGCGTCAATGCAGATCACAGTTGCACCAGCCACTGATAATGCCCTGGCGATGCTGTGACCGAAGCCGCGACCCGCGCTGGTCACGGCAATCACGGTGTTCTCGAGGGGTTTGGGTGCTGTGGTTGAGGGTGGCATCATGAAAATCTTTGATCATTGTACACTGCCACCGATGGCAGCAAAGGCTTGACCATTTCCTTTTTGATCGGGCGTCCGATTTGCCTCATTCTTTAAGCTCGAGCCACGGCTTCAGGATTTTGACCGAGAATATTACCCTGGCGCTGTAAACTAAACAACGTGCGTGGTTCATTAGGCATTTTCAATTTGCTCGATTTGTTGCAGCTTCTTGGGTCAAACCAGTCCAAGGGTTGTCTGTCAATTCATCATCCCAGCGAAAGCGAGGGGCGGGTATTCTTTGATGCTGGACGCGTGGTTTTTGCCCAGTTCGGGACGCTCGAGGACGCGGTTGCGGTTCGGGCGATGTTGCGTGACGAGCGCGGCAATTTTGAATTTATTCCTGGTCGCACGCCTCTAAAAAAAACCATCAGCATCAGCCTCGATAACTTCCTATTTGAAGTCATCCGCGAACTTGACGAGAACACCAAAGTCACGGTTGAAAAGAAAATCTTGCCCCCCAACGAATTGGACGCGCCGCGAATTCTCGACAATGCCCGAATCAGCAGTTTGACACTGTCAGCCGACGAATTCTCGGTGATTGAACTGATCGACGGCGAGCGCAGCGTCTCAGCCATCGCCCAAGCCTCCAAGCAACCGCTCGATTTGGTGCAAACCGTTCTGATCAGATTCTCGAGTTTGGGTTTGGTGGACGTGAAAAAACGCTCGCCGCGCATTGCGCGACTGGTGATTGGTTTAAGCCGCGAACTGACCGACATGCGGGTTTGTGTCGATGAGGTGATCTTGCGGTCTTGGGATCGGCAACATGGTCGCCCCGTATCAAAAATCAGAATGCGCGACACGGCGGGGCAAGAATTTGTCTTTGAAGCCTTCGGCACGCCAAACCTGGGCGCGTATTTGCTGTTCTCGAGCAACGCCATCATGCGGTACGACTTGCACGCGGGGGCGCAAGTGCTGGTCAAACCCGAAGCGTAAAGCAAGTTAGACTGATCTGGCATGAGCCTGCCCGACCTAGACCCAAACTCGAGCCTGAATTTACGCAAAGCCGCGATGCGTGACGTGAACGCCATGCTCGAGTTGATTGCGTTCTGGGCAAAAAAGGGTGTCATGCTGCCGAAAACACGCGATGTGATGTTCAGTCAAATCAGGGATTTTTACCTGCTCGAGACTCAAGATGGCGGGATTGCCGGCACGGTCGGTTTGCATGTTTTGTGGCACGATCTGGGCGAGGTGCGCAGTTTGGCGATTCACCCGAACTTTCAAGGGCAGGGTTTGGGCAAACAACTTGTGCTTGGCGTTGAAGCCGAAGCCAGGGGTTTGGGCATTCCGAGGTTGTTCGCCTGGACGCTCGAGCCAGATTTTTTTGTGCGTTGCGGTTATGCGCTGATTTCAACCGATGAATTGCCTCCCAAGGTGTACAAGGAATACAACAAAAGCGCCATGATGAAAGCCATTGGTGTCGCTTAAAGCACAGCAAACTCGAGTGAAGGTTTTAATCAAAGGAGTCTTGTGAGCGAAGAATTCAGTTATCCGATTGGGAAAATGACCGCTCGAGCCGAGTATTCAGATCAGGAGCGAAACGATTTTCTGATTCAACTCGAAGAACTGCCCAGGCATTTGCGTGCGGCGGTGGAAGGTCTGAACGAAACGCAGCTCGAGACACCCTACCGCGACGGCGGTTGGACGCTGCGCCAAGTGGTGCATCATGTGCCCGACAGCCATTTACAGGGGTACATGCGATTTAAGCTCGCTCTGACCGAAGTTAATCCAACGGTGACCGCCTACAGTCAACCCGCCTGGGGCGATTTATCGGACGTTCAAACCGCGCCACTCGAGGTGTCGATCAAATTGCTCGAGGCGCTGCACGTTCGTTGGGTGACTTTGATTCGGAGCCTGAAAACCGACGATTTTGCGCGAACCTTTGTGATCAAAGGCGAAACCCGAACCTTAAATGCCACCTTGCATTTGTACGCTTGGCACAGCCTGCATCATGTTGCCCAAATCAATGGTTTGAGAACACGAAAGGGCTGGCAATGAGCGACCTTCAATATCCAGTTGGAAAATTCGAGCGCCAAATTGAATATCACCCGCATCAAATTGCGGAATTTATTCAGATTCTCGAGCAACTGCCAGCCCAAATGCGGGCAGCGGTTTCTGGTTTATCCGATGCGCAACTCGAGACACCATATCGCCCTGATGGTTGGACCTTGCGTCAAGTGGTGCATCACGTGCCAGACAGTCACATGAATTCTTTTGTGCGCTTTAAGCTTGCACTGACCGAAGAAAATCCGACCATCAAACCTTATGACGAGGGCGCTTGGGCATTACTCTCAGACTCGAGTTTACCAGTTGAAGTCAGCCTCAATTTGCTCGAGGCACTGCACATGCGTTGGGTGATTTTGCTGCGATCCATAAAACCCGAAGATTGGAAACGCACGTTTAACCACCCAGACAACGGTCCAATGACCCTCGATTACGCGCTGGCATTGTACGCGTGGCACTCGAGGCATCACTTGGCACACATCACTAAGACTCGAGCCAGCAAGGGTTGGTCATCTCAAATGATTTTATGATTGTTGATCACCATTTTTTCTAGAACAAACACTTCCTCTCGAGTTTTACGCCCAGCAAACAAAAAGGGATCGCATGAATGACAGTCTTAAAACCCAGAAAATCCCGTACCAAACTCCAAAACTCGAGGTGGTCGGCGTGTTTGTGGCGTTGATTGCAGGTTCGGTTATTACGGTGCCAATTCAATTCGACCAGCCAAGCGACGGAGAACAACAATGAAAAACCTTGTGAATTACGTGACGACTGCCTTTATTGCCGCCTTGGCTTTGGCATCCTGTTCGCAAACCAGTCCTGAACCACAACCCAAGCACGTTCTGGGGTTGATGCGGGTCGGTTTTCAAGTTGACTCGAGCGCAACAAATGCCAAATCGCAACCAAGAACCCTGACAGGCACAGCCAGTGGAATTCAAATGAAGCTGATTAACTCAAGCACCTTCACGACTGGCACTCGAGGCGCAGGCGGTGAACGCTGGGTCAGTGCGACTTACGACATTCGCAACGCGACCACGGGCGGCACAGCGTATACCACTGCCAACAGCAACATCAGTTTCTTGGCGGTCAGTACCCCAACTGGTCTTGGCGAAAGTGCCATCGCCAATATGAGAAGTTACGGCGGTACACCACTGACAACTCCGACGCTGGCGCAATCATTCAAGCCAACCCACGGAATGCGTTATAACGCCTTAACCAACACCACCGAAACCAGTCCAGGCGCAGAGGATTTTCAGGTTTTTGACGAATCTGAAGTCTCGAGTTTTGCAACGGCTGGCGTGGTCCCAATCAATTATGGTTTTGTGGTTCGGCGTACCAGCAGCAACCCGGTCAATCGTAGCTTGGCGGCGAATCCAAGCACCAATCAATTCGATGGGCGCGTGACTTTCGCCGTGCGTTTCCCACTGCAAACCACCATAAGCGACGACCCATTTACGTTTTCAATGGACTTTTTGGTGGTCACCGACGATCAAACCAGGGTCACCCAAAGCCTCGAGCAACAAGCCCTGAACAGTGTTCCAAGTCAAACCTCGCAATTGACGGGTGCAGAGGTCAATATTGTCCCTGGCTCGGCTTATCTTGCCACGCCCAACCGTTTTATTCCGAGCGTGCGCTTGGCACGGGCTGCGGCTGCGGTCAACGCGATTTATTTGGTTCAAGCACCGACGGCATTGACAGTCACAAGCAACGCCGACAGTGGAGTTGGTACGTTACGCAATGCCATTCAAGCCATCGCCTCTGGGGGCACAATCAACTTAAATGGCATCAACAATCAGAACATCACGCTTTTAAGCACCCTTGATATCAGTAAAAGCCTGACCATCACCAATTCTAACGCCGCGCCAAATGTGGCTGTGCTGGGTGGTTTAACTGCCTTTAATGGCAGCAATGTGCGCGTCTTTAACATTCAGATTGGTAATACTGTCACCTTCAGCAACTTTACAATAGCTAATGGCTATGCTTCTGGCAGCTCTGCTCAAGGTGCTGCGATTCTGAACGCTGGCACATTGACGTTAAGCAACATGAAAGTCCAAAACAATCAAGCCCAAGGTGATGCGGGCAGTAATGGTATACAAGGTTTTGATTTTTCTGATGGTGGTGTCGGAGGTGCGGCGCAAGGCGGCGCAATCTATAATGCTGGTGCCCTCACCATTAACTTGGGCAGCGTATTCAGTGGCAACAAGGCAAGCGGTGGCGTGGGTGGTGCGGGCGCACCCGGGTCTTTCACGCTTCCTGCTCCCAATGGTGCTGGCGGACTGGGCGGAACTGCGCAAGGCGGTGCGATTTTTAATGCGAACACCGCAACATTGAGCGTCAACACTGCCACGTTTACAACAAATAATGCCACGGGCGGACAAGGCGGGATACCAGGTAGTGCAATCGGTGGTCAAGGTCAAACTCTTACTGGCAAAGGTGGTTCTGGTGGAAGTTCAAATGGAGGCGCAGCCTTCAACGCCAATGCGACTGTCGGGGCAGCCACAGCCGCACCTGTCACGTATGGAACGGCTGCCAATGCCAATAGTGTTACCTTTGGAAATGGTGAACCAGGCGGTAATCCTGTCGGAACAAATAATGGGTCAAATGGCACTGCCAGCAATCCAAATGCTAATTTCTAAGTCGGAGTGCGTGACGCAAGGTTGTCTTGACCATAAAATGTACCTGTCTTGATCCCAAGATGCACCTCACGGGCGGGATCGCTAATGGGCATGGTCGCTTCTTGACCATAATCTCGAGCGAGCTATTGAAGGTCTTGTTAATTTCTGGCTGGTTTGCCGACGCTTAAAATAGTGACAGTCAACAAATCCAACAAACGAGGTAAGCCATGAAAATCTTGAGCACCCTGTTAAGCATTATTATGATTTTGAGCTTCTCGGCACAAGCCTTTGCCCCCAAAGCCTTCGATGCTTTCACTGGAAAATGGACGGGAAAACTCGAGTACCAAGATTATCAAGGCACTGGACGGGTCAGTATTCCGGTCAAGCTCGAGGTAAAACCCAGTAGTGACACGACGGCGGTTTGGGATTTTGTATACGACGATTTTGGCAAGCCCGTGCCGAGTTTTGAAACGCACGTTTGGAACGGCAGCAAATACACGGTCACGACCAAAGGAAAAACTGAGGTGTTGACTTACACCAGCAAAGACTTTGCCAAGCTGGTGACATCAAAAATTGGCAAAGCAGTGCTGACGGGTTTCGAGATCGAATTGGGCGCAAAAGTTGAAGTGCGCCGCACGATCACGCTCGAGGCACAAAAGCTGGTGACGCTGAAAGAAACCCGTCTTAAAGGTGCAAAATTTGAGTTTCGCAACCAAAGCACCTATAACCGTCAACCCTGAACGGCTTGTTGTGACCGTGATGTGACCGAGCATCCTCGAGAATAAGTCATTACTCTCGAGGAGGAAAGTGATGCCCAAAGACCGAATGCGGCGCTTGCAAAAACCAGAAAGTTTTGATACTCGAGCTTTTGAATTTTCAAGCCAGCAACCCGAAACTGAACGTCGAGGTCAAACCCTAGCATTAGAAACAAGATCACAACTCGAGCCGGGGTTTCAGCATTCGTTTGCCGATGTGCGCGTGTTCAGCGATTCTGAATCAGACCGTCAAGCCAGAGGTTTGGAGGCTCGAGCCTTCACGATGGGGTAGGATATTCACTTTGCCGCGAATGAATATGCCCCTCAGACTCGAGACGGGCAAGCACTTTTGGCGCATGAACTTTCGCACGTGGTTCAGAACAAAAATGTTTCTGAGGTTCAATCTGGTGTCAGCCAATTACACGATGCGTCTGAAGTTGAAGCTTCTCGAGCCTCAATGCAAGTGTTGGCTGGACAAACCGCGCAGATTCAAACCGTACCAAGCCATGCCGTGCAGCGTTTTGGCAGCCGAGAGCACCGCCAGCTTGTGCATGAGGTGGCGGGTGACGCGCAAACAAACATCAATTATGGCAGTGTCGATCAACCACGGTTTTTAAAACGTGACGAGATGGTGGCGCTGGCAGGCGATTACTTTGGCAGCCTCGAGGAACTTCGTGCGGCGGCGTCCTCGCCCGAAGGGCGGCAAAAAATTTGGTGGGCGCGGTGGGACGCGTTTAAGGACGGCGAAGAACCCGTGCTTGACAAAGCAACCGAGAAACAATTTCAAGGTGAGTATTTTAAATTGGCGGCGAACAATTTCACGCATTTTAGCGGCGGCGGCACGGCGCACAACGAGTATCAAAAGTATCATTTGCAAGCCTTACAGATGGCATTTGAAGCGGGTCGAAACAACGATCCAAGTTTGCTCAAAGAAGCCCAGACCATTGAAGCTTTTGGGCATCATTTCCTGACCGACATGTTCTCGGCGGGGCATGTCCGCACACCAAGGCAGGACATTAAAGGTTGGTACGCTCAAAAATTCCCGAACTCGGTGCAAAGCTTTGTTGGTTTTATGGCTAGCCACATGAAAACCTCGATTGACTCGAGCCATCCGGTCTTGTCTGGAGCGGTGGAAAATCCGTTTACGGCATTGCCAGCGCAAGGTTTAACCTATCTTTTTAGCGGCTCGAGGTATCCAAACCAAGCCGCCTTGGAAATCCAAATTGCCACTTTGGGCGGTGAGGGTTTGAAGTCGTTCTCGTTGGGAGATTTGGTTTCTTTGGCGTTGCATAATTCGGATAACAAAGGCTTGTTTGCGGTTTCTGAAGTCGATGCCAAAGGTCAAGCCTTTGGTTCCGGTTTGGGGGCAGGACACCGCTATACGGCAGTTGGTGATAGTGAATTAAACACTGATCAAGGGGCGGAAACCAAAAACATGGCGGTTGGTGCGTTAAAAGCGTCCTTAGCCGAGTTGGATCAAATGGAATTGCAAGGTGCGACGGCTGGAATGTCGGGAAATCAGAATAACAATCCCTTGCAAAGCAAATCCCCCAGTTCGTACCATCTTGGCGCGGTCAGTTCTGGTAACCCAGCAGAAGCCGAACGTAACCTTGTGGTCGAGCAACTGCGCCTTCCCGACGGACGGTTTGCCGCCGAACGTTTTGTTCCTCAAGCGGCTTTGCCCTCAATTGTTGGTGAGCAAGACGGAATGCTGGTCATGGAACAAAACACCCAGTTTAATTGGCAATGGGGCAATTTCAACCCAGAAATGCGCGAGGCTCTCGATCAAGCGGTTGTTTCAGACGTGGTTTCTCAGCTTCAAACACTGGCAAAAGACCAGGACAAAGATGCCAAAAAAGCCTTGCTGGACTTTGCCAAGTACCTCGAGGATCACAAAACGGCGGCGCTCGAGGAAGCCATCGGTTCTAAAGCGGGAGGCAATTGAATTCTCGGGTTGTGGCTTGATTTTCTGACCCATTCCTGAGATGCTAAACCAAAGCTCGAGCCTCGAGCTTTGCATAAATTTACTTAAACCTGTATAAATATAAGGCTTTACTCGAGCAAACCTCGAGTTCTTTTGATGGAGGAAACCCGTGCTGAAACGTGAACGTGCTGTGCTGGCGCTAGAAGATGGAACTGTATACCGTGGTTATGCTTTTGGTCATCGCGGCGAAACCGTGGGCGAGGTGGTGTTTAATACCTCCATGACGGGCTATCAAGAAATCATGACCGACCCAAGTTATAACGGTCAGATCGTCTGCATGACCTATCCGCACATTGGCAATTACGGTATTACCGTTTACGACATGGAATCCAACAAACCTTATGTGCGCGGTTTTATTGCCCGTGAATTCTCGAGTCATTACAGCAACCACCGTGCCACCGACGGTATGGATTCGTTCACCGAAGACCACGGCGTGGTCAGCATTGCGGGCATCGACACGCGTTCACTCGTGCGGCGTTTGCGGGTGGGTGGCGTGGTCAAGGGCGTGATTGCTCACCGCAGTTTCACGCATCCAGAAGACCCATTTGGCGAATTTACCCCAGATGAAGAAGCGGCGCTGGTGGCTCGAGCCAAAAACCATGATGACATTGACGGGCGCGACATGACCCCCGAAGTCACCACCGAACTGCCGTATGCCTACCCTGTGCTGGTTGAGGGCAAGCGCATTGTGCTGTTGGATTTTGGTATCAAGCACACGATCATTAAAAAACTGGCTGGCGTTGGCGCAGAACCGATTGTCGTGCCTGCGAGCACCACACCCGCGCAAATCATGGCGCTACAACCGCACGGTCTGTTTCTCTCCAACGGTCCTGGCGACCCGAGTGCACCCGTCTACGCGCACGACACCGCCTGGAAGTTGCTGGGCTTGATGCCAACTTTTGGGATTTGCCTTGGGCATCAAATTCTTGGGCTGGCGGTGGGCGGCAAAACCTTCAAAATGAAATTTGGACACCGTGGTGGCAACCAACCCGTCAAAAATCTGTTAACGGGCAAAGTCGAAATTACCGCGCAAAATCATGGTTATGCGGTTGATATTGACAGCATTCCCAACGGGCAATTTAAGGTCACGCACGTCAACCTCAACGACGGTACGCTCGAGGGGATGGCGCACGTGCGATACCCAGTTTTTAGCGTGCAGTACCACCCAGAAGCCAGCCCTGGACCGCACGACAGCAATTATTTGTTCACACGGTTTATTGACGAGGTTAACGCCTTTGCGGGCGCGAATGGCGTGCCAACCGAGAAAAGCGCGAGTGGTCTGCTGGGAGTTTGAACCGAAACCGTCGTTCGAATGATTGAATCTTGTCAGACTTTGTTTGACAAGATTTTCTGTTGATAGACTTATGAGGCAAATGAGCAATGCTCGAGTTCAATTGTTGGGCATAGCACAAGTGGTGCTTGGCGAAACGCCGGTCGTTTTTGCCGACGATAAACGCTATCGTTTGCTGGCGTATTTGGCGTGTAAAGGCGATTGGGTTTCGCGTGAACAACTGGCGTTTTTATTCTGGGATGACACCGACAACCAAAGCGCCCGAAAAAACTTGCGGCATTTGATTGGGCGCATCAAACATTTGGACTGGCTGACGGGTTTTGAAACCGAACTCGAGCATCTGCGCTGGCTTGTGTCTTCGGACGTGATGGACTTCAAAGCGGCACTCGAGAATTCTGATTGGACGGCGGCACTTGGGTTGTACAACGGAAATTTGCTGGCAGGTATTCAAGAGGGCGATTCGCCAGAGTTTTCGGCATGGCTCGAGCTTGAACGCCAGGCATTCAAAGACCGTTGGCACACCGCATCACTTGGGCAGGCTCGAGTGTTCCAAGACCGCAACGCGTTTCATGAAGCCATACGGGTTTTGGAAGGTTTGCTCGAGCGCGACCCGTTCGATGAAGAGGCGCTTGATTTGCTGATGCGGGTTGCAAGCCAGAACAGTCAGTCTGTCGTTGCCCTGCGCAGCTTTGAAGGCTTTAGTAAACGCTTGCGCCAAGAATTAAACCTGCCGCCGCCGACCCACCTCGAGCAACTGGCAAACAGCATTAAAACCCGTGAACTTGCGCCAAGCCCAGTCGCCACCTTGACTGCCGAAAGACCGTTTGCGACCCCAGCCATTCCGGTCATTCCAACGGTTTTTATTGGACGAGAATTGCTGCTTTCAGAATTGACCAACCTGCTCGAGCATCCTCAGCATCAACTGCTGACCTTGGTCGGCACGGGCGGCGTTGGCAAAACTCGCATTGCGCTCGAGATTGCTTTAGAGCAAAAAACCAGATTCAAAGTTGGTTTTGTCAACCTCGTGCCGATCAGTGAACCCAGTGCGATTCCAAACGCCATCGCCCAAGCCATCGGTCTGAATTTTCGTGGGCAGGATTCGGCATTGTTGCAAGTGATCAATCATATCCGCCATGAAAAAATGCTGCTAGTTGTTGATAACTTCGAGCACGTCATTGCGGGCAGTCAATATTTAAGCGAACTGGTGCAAAGCTGTCCAAACCTGATCATCTTGACCACCTCGAGAGAACCGCTGGATTTGGCAGGTGAACAAATTCTGCCCGTCGATGCCTTTGCCGTGCCCGAAATGACCGAGGTCAAACCAAACGAAATCCCAAGTCTCGAGGCGGTGCAGCTTTTTGCCCAACACGCGCGTCGGGTGCGTCCAGATTTTCGACTGGGGGATGACAACTTGGCGCAGGTGCTCGAGATTTGCCACCTGGTTGACGGTTTACCGCTCGGGATTGAACTGGCAGCCGTTTGGGTGCGGGCTTTACCTGTTCAGGACATCGCCAAAGAAATTGCCCAGAGCCTCGATTTTCTCTCGAGCAACAGTGTGAATTTGGCGAAACGCCACCGCAGCATTCGCGCCGCCTTCGAGCATTCTTGGGGTTTACTGACCAGCGAAGAACAGCAGGCATTGCGGCGTTTGGCGGTATTTCGAGGCGGGTTTTTTAAGGAAGCTGTGCGCCGAGCCGCTCACGTGCCATTGCCCGTTTTGGGCAGCCTGATCGACAAATCATTGCTTAGTTTGAATAGCCAGGGTCGTTACCGTCGTCATCGTTTGCTGCATCAATACATGCAGGATAAACTGCTCGAAAACCCCATTGAAGCCATGCAAGCCAAACTCGATCACAGTCAGTACTATTTTTCAATCCTGCAACAAGGACTCGAGGGCATCAGAAGTGCCCAGTCCAAAGCCGCGCTGGAAATGCTCGAGTTGGATTTTGAGAACATTCATGAGGCGTGGCGTTTTGCGATTGAACAGCGCCGCTGGCATTTTATTAAGCTTGCCACTGAAGCCCTAATGCGTTTTTTTGATGCTCGAGGGCGTTATCAGGAAGCGATTGCGATGTTCGCCGAGGCAATCACGCAACTCTCTGAGGATAATCCAGAAGATCACGCGACGCTGGGGACATTGTTCATTCACCAAAGTAAATTTTTTGAACGGCGCGGCGAAATCGAAACGGCGCTGCAACTGACCGAAAAAGGCTTGCAATTGCTCACGCCGCTCGAGGAACACGAAACCATGATCTGGGGCTTGGGAACGCTCGGCACGGCAGCCACCGCTTTGGGCGATCACCAGGAAGCCCTGGCGCACCGTCAACAGGCTTTACGTAAGGCTCGAGCTTTGGCAAACGAACGATTGATCGCGGTGTGTCTGGGTTGGGTCGCAATCTCTGAAGAAATGACGGGCAACACCGCGCAAGCCAAACTGATTTACCAAGAAGCGATTTATGTGTTTCAAAAACTCGGCAATCAGATTGGTGCACTGTTCAACTTAAACGGCTTGGCAACCTTGTTGTTTAACACTGGCGAGGTCGAACAAGCCCTGCAAACCTGGCAAGAAACGCTTCTATTGACCACCACGGCTGGCGAACTGAGTCAAGTGCCTTTCGTGCTGAACTCCTTGGGGGATTGCTGCTTGAAGCTTGGCAAACTCGAGCAAGCCGAAACCTACACGTTAAGAGCCATGGTGCTCGAGCAACAAAAAAGTCATGCCTCGATTGCCAACCACACCGATTCGCTGCTGATTTTATGCCAGATTAGTCTTCAACAATCTCAAACCGATAACGCTCGAGCCTACCTTTCCCAAGCGCTCGGGTCAGCCTGGGAGGCGCAAGCAGTGCCCTTAACCTTGTCGCTCTTGCTGAGTTGGGCAGAGTATCTGCCGCCAAACGACGAGACGTTTGCCTTGCGCTTGGTTCAAACCGTGCAACAGCATCTCAAAACCAGCAAATCAGATCAGGAACGCGCCACAAAATTGCTCGAGACTCGAAAGACTGAAATTCTGAATCAAAATGCACCGCTCGAGTTGGATGATGTTATTCGTCAACTGCGATTTGGTTAAAGGTTTCAAACTCGAGTTTTCAAATCTCGAATCAAATGCGTGTGAGAATCTCGAGAAAATTTAAATTGCTTGCAGCGTAACGCTTTGGCTAACGGGTGGGTCATCAAAAATCCCGAGCTGACCCAGGGCGTATTGTACAGTTTGCCCAGCACTCAGATTGCTGGATTCCAATTTGAACTGTTCAATCTCGAGCTGGCTGTAAGAGGCTTGGCTCGTTTCTAGATCAAAACGGTTGAAATCAAGCTCATGTACGTCAACCTCTGACTCGAGTTGCGCTGACCAGTGTAAGGAAATGAAATGCAGCCTCAAGGCTTTGGCATGTAAGCCGCGCAATTGGGCGATGATTGCAAAAAGATGAAACAAGCGAAAGTAAAACCTGGCCTCGTGCAATTGTTGACAGAGTTTGCTCGCGTCAAGCAGCGTCTGTTCGGCGGCAACCAGATTTTTGCGTTGAAAATTGACGCTGGCAAGCCGCAGTAAAATGCCGCACAAATTGCTGACATCGTTAAACTCTTGATAAATGACCGCCGCTTTTTCGAGGGTTTCTTGTTCACTCTCGAGCTTGCCTTGTCTGGCGTAAGCATCCGCCATGAACGTGTGCGCATGGGCTAGACTGCGGCGGTTGCCCGTGGCAAGGCAACGGCTGCTGGTTTGCTCATAGACCTGAGCCGCAAGTTCAAACTCGGACAGCACAACGTAAATGTTGCCAAGTTCGGTCTGGCAGTAGGCTTGAACATTCTGGTTTTGCACCTGAATACTTAATTTCCAAGTTTTTTGATTTGACTCGAGCGCCGCTCTGGTTCTGCCCAACTCGAATTGGCAAATGCCGATGCCGCACCATGCCCAGGCTTGGCGCTCCAGATCGGCAATTTCGATTGCGATCTCGAGCGATACATTCGCGTCGATGAGGCACAGTTCGTAATCTCTCGCACCGTCGCCCAACACGCAACGGCTGTAAAGAAGTTTACTGTGCAGGGCGTCGCGCCTTCTCAATTCGGGCAACTCGAGCAGGGCACTGATCCAGGCAATCGCCACCTGTTTTCTGGCGCTGGCGTACCAAAAATAGATTGGCGCACAGACAATTTCGGCGCACAATCGCGGCATTGTTTTAAATGACCACTGAAGGGCGACATCGATGTTCTCAAATTCAGTCTCGAAATTTTGGCAGCTTTCCAAATCTTTTGGCGTGATTTCGTTGATGTAAACAGCCTCTGCCCATTCTTGGGCGAGCAAACTTAATTTGTGCAAGGCGGCATTTTTTTGGTCTGCCGCAAGTTTTTCCGCTGCGAATTGGCGCAAGGCTTCGTGCATGAAAAAACGACTTCCACGTTTTGAAACCAAGGACTTGTTAACCAACCGCAACAACATTCCAGGGTTGGCATTGGCAACTCGAGCCGCCGACTGGGCGCTGAAACCACCACGGAACAAACTCAGGCACGCCAGGGTGGCTTGCCCGTTCGCTTCCAGCCGAATCCAACTCGAGTCGCATACCGCTCGCATACTGCGGTGGCGCTCGGGAATGTTGGGCTGAAAGATTTCCAAAAAGTCCAAACTTTTTTGAATCTCGAGTGCCACCGCCTGCACATCGAGCACCCGCAACCAGTTGGCTGCCAGTTCGATTGCCAAGGGTGAGCCTTGCAACATTTGGCAAATTTGCAGCACAAAAGCTTTGGCGTCATGCTCGAGGCTGAATTGTGGGTTGACCCGTCTGACGCTGCGCAAAAAGAGTTGCACCGCGTCGTAGATTTCAATGTGCTCGGTGTTCGCGTCTTTAGGTACTTCCAAACCGAGTACGTCCACCAAATACTCGCCCTGAAAATTGAGCGCCTCGCGGGAGGTGGTTAAAATTCGTAATTTTGGACAGTGCGCCAGCAACTCGAGAAAAGCGTTTGCCCCGTCCAGCAGATGCTCGAGGTTGTCGAGCACCAACAACAAATGCTTGTCGCGCAAGAATTTTCGCAATTGCAAGTCTTGCGGCTCGAGGCTCGAGAAGCTGAACCCCAGGGCTTGAGCGATGGCTGGCACAATGTTTGCGCTGTCGGCAATATCGGCGAGCGGCACGAACACCGCGCCGTCCGCAAAATGCTTGGCTTGATCGAGCGCCACCTGAATGGCGAGACGGGTTTTGCCCATGCCACCCGCACCAATCAAGGTCAACAAGCGAATTTCGGGTTGTTCAAAATACGCCGCGATCTCACTCAAATCCAGGTCGCGCCCAACGAACGAACTGGTTTGGGATGGGAAATTTCGCAACATTTCAATCGGTTCTTGACTGACCGCTCGAGTCTCGAGCCGCAAATCTGCTGCCAATTGCAAGGTTGTCTCGAGCGGCATCAAACCAAGCTCGAGGGACAACATGGATTTGAATGATTCAAAAACTTTCAGGGCGTCCAATCGATGCCCCGCCTGACCTGCCACGCGCAAGTAGTCTTGGACGATATCTTCTGCCAGCAAATCGATCTTCAACACCTTAGCCAGCAATGCCGCCGCGTCATCAAAACGGTTTTGCGCCTCGAGTTGCTTGGCGTAATTCAACGCCGCCTCGCGGTAAGCGGTTTGTAAGGTTTCCGATTCTTGCTGCAACCACTCTTCAAATTCGCTCGAATCGGTGGTTAAACCTGAAAGTAAATTTCCCTGATAAACCGCAACGGCTTGCTCCCAATCGCCAGTACCCAAGTGCTGCTGAAACAACGCCACGTCGGTTTGCACCAACCAACGCACATCGTCTTGCCCCTCGAGTTGCGCAAAATCGAGGCTGCGCGTTCGACTTAACAAGTGCCGTAAATTCTTG
>JANMUC010000845.1:0-6790 GCA_031391225.1 Deinococcales bacterium | reverse complement strand
GCCATCAGTAGTGTTTCAAGAAGTCTCGAGCCACTTTTAAAGCCCTGGGTTCATCGGCTGCCAGTCGTCCTTCAATGGCGATCAGACCATCAAACTGAGCCAGCAATTTTGGAACCAGTTTCTTCAGTCCCAAATCGCCCTCGCCCAACAGCGCATGGGTTTTCCCTGGGCTGGAATCACTAAGATGCGCGTGAATCATTCTTGGGGTTTGGTGCAGGTACTCAAGCGGTTCGCCCAAGGTTCCGGCGTGGGCAATGTCCAAGGTGATGCCGACGTGCTCCATTGGCTCGAGCAGGTTGGCAAGTCGGATCAGGCTTTCGAGGTTGGTGACAAATTGCAATTTCTTTTTTTCCATCCCCTCGACGCCAACCCGAACCCCGAGCATTCCCGCCCTCGCGTCAAGATCGCCCACGAAATCGTGTAGGCGCTCCCAATACACGTGTTCATCGTCTGTGGTGCTCGACAGATGCCCAGGATGCACCACGACCATGCCAGCACCCATTCTGGCGGCTGTCTCGAGTGACCCAAGCACCTGATGCCTCGAGATGGCACGAATTTCGGGATTGCTCGAGAGTGGGTTGAGGTCATAACTTGGGGCATGAAGTGAAAGTGTTAAGCCACGTGTTTCGGCTTTGGCACGAACCTCCTCTGGGCTTGCGTTCGATTCCCAAAGATGTTGCGCCCAAACTTCAGACGCTCCAAAGCCCGCCTTGGCGATGAGTTCGAGTGCACCGAGCACTCCAGAATGCCATAACAGACGGGTGGCTGGGGCGAAGCGAGGGTTGATGCTCAAAGTCACGCCTTATTTTACGGTCTGGCTTGCGGTTCATTTGTCAGCTTGTCCCTGAAGCTTTGATTTTCTCGAGTGATTTCCCAATTTGATTGGGCTGGGCACTACAATTCTTTGGGCACTCAAGACGCTCAATCATGAAAGCTTTATATATTGGAAGTGAGTTTTTTGTAAGAATTTGTTCATATGATACTTGTGCGATGAATAGTGTAGGGTTTCTTAAAACCATTTAAAAAGAGGCGCTTTAAAGTGCCTCTTTTATGACCCGAGTTTGAAACGCCTTGTTATTTTTTGATAAAGCTCGAGACGGCAGCACCAGCCGCACTGGCGGTAATTGGAATCTCGAAGGCGCGGTCGTTGCCGACTTCCAAACCTGTGATGGTGTCATCCCCAAGGTTGATGCGCGATTGACGAATCAAACAGCGGTGGGTGCATTCGTTGCCCATGATCGCCCCTGCCGCTGCCAGAATGTCTTTGTTTTGAATAATTGGCAGCGCCCCCAAGTACGCACCAACAAAAGCATCCTCGAGTGCGTTCATCAGACGTAAAACTGGAATTTGATTTTTGGTGTTGAACGTGACCGGATAAACGAATTCGGGTCGTGCCACAGGTTTGGCGTTGAACGCGCCGCGAATCGTGTCTTGCAAGGCTTTGACGTGCACGTTTTCCTGATCTCGAGCCGCGTCGATGTACTCTTTAACGACACCATCAAAACCGCAGAGGGTGACTTGGTAATACACGTCGGTTGCCAGGTATTCGGCGGTCAGTGCCAGGTTTAAAATGTCCAGATCGGTCATTCCTGCCGATTGCGCCACGGCTTGTTGACCCAAATGCAGCGCAAAACCCGAACTGACCCCTGCGGCGGTGAGAACCTTTAAAAAATCGCGGCGACCCAAGTTTTTAGTTGCTTCCATACATTTCCCCCAAAAGTGAACTGGTTGATTCGATTGTTCACTACTCGGAGATACGTCTTGCAAGGGAGTTTTGGATGTTTAGGTTTTTAAATGCCGTTTGGCAGTCTCGAGGAATCGTTCACGCCCTACGGACAGCGGCAAAATTGGATCGGCATACGCTTTTGGTGGGCGGGTCATCGTCCAGGGTTGATGCGCCAATTTTGGCTCGAGGTCGCGCAATTCTGGCACAAATTTTTTGATGTATTCGCTGCTCGAGTCGAACTTTTCGCCTTGCGTGACAGGGTTAAACACCCGAAAATACGGCGCGGCATCGACCCCGCACCCTGCCGTCCATTGCCAGCCGCCGTTGTTGCTCGCCAGGTCGCCATCAATTAAAAGATCATTGAAATGCGCCTCGCCGAGTTGCCAGGTCATTAACAAATGCTTGGTCAGAAAACTTGCCACGATCATCCGCACGCGGTTGTGCATCCAACCCGTCTCGAGCAGTTGACGCATTCCCGCATCGACAATTGGATAGCCTGTATTCCCTGTTTTCCACGCCTCAAAATCGCTGCTCGAGTCGCGCCAAGGGAAATTCTTCCAGGCTGGTTTGAACGCCTCATCCGCCAGCCTCGGTTCGTCGAACAAAATATGGCGGTAAAAATCCCGCCAGCAGAGTTCCCGCACCCAAGCCGTCATGCCCGCCTTTTGCGCCCTGTCGGCGGCGTAACGCACTGAGATCACGCCCAAATGCAAATAACTCGAGAGTTGCGATGTGCCGTCCACGGCGGGTGTGTTGCGCCAAGATTCGTAATGCAAACCAATACTGCGAATAAAATGCTCGAGTCTTAACTTGGCGGCGTTTTCGCCAGCGTTGGGCATTGCGACCTGCGCCTTTGGTTCCGGAATCGCCAAGCTTGAAAGGTGATGAGGCTCGAGTTTTGTGGGTGTTGCTAAAGTTGAAATCGGAAAATTCGACCAGGTTTTCCAAAACGGTGTAAACACTTTATAGCTTGTATCCGACAATGATTTGATTGAACCAGGTTGTTGAATCGTATCGGACTCGAACAACTTCAGTTCAATGCCATTTTTCTCGAGCACTAATTTCACTCGAGCATCCCGTTCGCGCCCAATCGGTTCATCGCTGCGCAAGGCGTAAATCGCTTTGGCATCAGCTTCTCGAGCGAGCTTCAACAACTCCTCTTCGGGCGTACCGTAGCGCACGACCAAACTCGAGCCTAATTTTTGATACGACTCGTCCAGCGCTTGCAAATTCGCGTACAAAAAAGCAATTCGTGTGCGTCCAGAATAAGGCATCTTCAGCAAGGCTGGATCGAGCACAAAGACTGGCGCAATGTCACTGGATTCTCGAGCCGCGTGATGCAGTGCAGGATGGTCGTGGGTGCGAAGGTCAGCGCGATGCCAGACTAAAATCATGCTCGAGCTTACAGGCGATTTCGGGTATAGATTTTATGCGGGGTGACAAAGCAGGGGCGCATGTCCGTGCGTTTTTACGAATTCACCAGAACTCGAGCATCTTCAAGCTCTTTCCAATCTTCCATTGCCCCAGCCAGATCGTCACGGTGTCGCAACATAAATTCTTGAATTTTCGCCATGCTTAAAGCATGTTCTGGAACTCGAGACGCCAAAGTCATTGCTTGTTCTTGCGTGATATTGGGGTAAAACCGCATCAGCATTCGGTGCACTTGGTTTTGGCTGGCGTTATTCAAAAAGAAATGCGCGTCGGCGCGACCTGGGCGCACCAAGGCTGGGTCAAGTTTCTCGAGGTGGTTGGTGGTCAAAAACACCAGCCGTCCTTGTTGGGCGGTCACACCGTCAAGCGCATTTAACAAGCCGTTGAACGAGAGTTTGCTGTCAACGCCACTGGCTTTGTTGCGTTGATTGAAAACCGCGTCCACATCCTCGAGCAAGATCAAACTGCCGTCGGGTGCGTCGCCCAACAGGTTGGTCAGGTTGTCATCGGTCAAACTCAGGCTCGAGAGGTTTAAGACGCAAATGCTTTTCCCCAAAACGCCAGCCACTGCTGTAATCAGGCTGCTTTTGCCGTTGCCAGGAGGTCCGTGGAGAAGATAGCCTCGCCTCCACGGGATGCCCATGTCGGCGTACCAAGCTTCACTGTCCAGGAATTTTTTGGCATCAGCCACAATGTTCTCAAGAAGATTATCACTGTAAACCAGGCTTTCTGGCGCTCGAGGAATCACGCGTTGACGCACGTTCCAATCATCCCAGCGCGGCGTCATGATCTCGACGCGTTTCTCTTCGGGTTTGACAGTCGAACGGTATGCCTCGGTGATCAAGTCATTGATAAAGGCACGATTCCAAACAAAAGTCCGAAGGGTCAAGGTTTCAAAAAAACTTGCCAGCAAACCATTTTGCCCCTGCATTTTTTCGCGGTTGGCAGACAACCAAAACGGACGACCCTGAAAAAGAATCCAGAATTTGCCATTGGTTGGCGCAAGCAAGGCTTTGGGCGCGTCTGCCTCTTCGCCAAGGCTAAAACCGCCCTCTTCGGAGGCACGGCGAGTCTTGAGGTTCAGATCACGCATCTTCAGTTGTACGGGTTGCTTCCCCAGCCAAACCGCGAACCATTCGTACGCCTGATCGCTCGAGTTAACCTCGATGCTGATGACCACGCGGTCATACGCCCAGCCAATCAGTTGCCCTGGCAATTGCCGCAGCAAGGCAACCGTACCGCCGATAATACCGAGCGCCAAACCACCAGACGCAAATTGATTCTCGAGCAACGTCTTGCGCACGCTCTCAAAAATTGGGTTGATGTAATGCAGCATGTCAAAGTTTGCCATTAATAATCCTGTTTCAATGCTCGAGTGTCTCTCGAGTTCTGTCGCTCTCACTTTAGGGTTTGTGACAGGCTGACGCATCCCCTGTATGGCGTAAGCCATCAGCAGCGAACGTCTTGAATGAATTCTCATCCGAAAGACTTGCGCCCAAGCTGATTTTGAAATGATTGAGACTCGAGAAGCCCCTTCAAACGCGGGTCACTTCTTGAAAAGTGAGTTTAAAGGTTGTTGAGCTTGATTGATGACCAGTCTAAAAACAAACGTCTTGGTGTTGTGTAGGGTGCACCTCGCGCACCATGAGGGTGTTGTATACGGTGCGCAAGGCGCACCCTAATTTGAAGTTTTTGAAAGAAATGAATTTGGTTTCTCGAGGGTGAACACACGATCTGGCTTGTTTCCAATCCTGGAGATTTCAGAATTCAATCTATTATTTAAAAAAATCTTCTTGAATCAATCGAGCCGTCATTTTGGCGCTCATCATCACGCTTGGCGTACCGCCGCCGGGTTGAGCGCCCGCGCCGACCATGTAAAAGTTTTTGACATCTTGCGAGCGGTTGTGCGGTCTGAAATACGCGCTTTGTACCAGCATCGGTTCGGGTCCAAACGCATTGCCAAGGTACGAATTGAGCGTGCCTTCAAAATAATCTGGGGTGATAAAACTTTTATGAACAAGCCGTTCTCGTAAACCTGGAATAAACCCGCGATCCTCGAGAAAACCGAGAATTTTGTTGGCGAACGGTTCGCCCAACAAATCCCAATCAAGTTTTGATCCATTGTGAGGCACAGGAACAAGTGTATAAGCGGCATGATGTCCGGCGGGTGCAAGGCTCGAGTCGGTGAGGGTGGGAATGTGCAAGTATTGACTGAAATCTTTGGCGAGGATTTTGCGACCGAAAATATCCTTTAACAGCTCTTCGTAACGCGGTCCAAGAATGATGTTGTGATGCCGTAAATCCAACTCGAGGTTATCTGACTTAAACCCAAAGTAAATCACGAACAAGCTCATGCTTTGCTGCATGATTTTCACTCGAGCGTCAGCATTCCAAAAACGGTGTTTAGGGTCGATCAGTTTGAGGTGCGTGTTGGCATAATCGCCGTTGCTGACGACTAAATTCGCATCGAGTTTCTCGCCCGATGCAAAACTCACCCCTCGAGCCGTTTTGTGCTCAATGTTAATGCTCGAGACTTCGGAGTTGTAGCGCATGTTGCCGCCCAGTTCCTCAAATTTTTGCACAAATGCTTTTACGAGTGCACCCGTGCCACCCATTGCAAAATGGATGCCCCAGGTTTTTTCGACGAAATGAATCATGGCGTAAATAGCGGGAACAGCCAAAGGGTTGCCGCCGACCAGTAAGGTTTCAAAACTGAAGACCTGGCGCATTTTGTTGCTGGTAAAATACTTTTTGGTAAAGCTGAAAAGCGTGCGCACCGCGTCAAGTTTGATTAAGTCGGGCACAACTTTTAGCATCGCGCCAACGTCGCCAAAATGCGTGTAACCAAGCTCTAAAAAACCGCGTTCAAAAATCGCTCGAGCGTCACGGTGAAAACGCTCGTAACCGTCCAAATCTTCGGGCGCAAGCTGTTTGATTTGCCGCACAGTGTTGTCAGGGTCGCCGTCGTAATCAAAATAGCTGCCATCATCAAAATAAATTCGGTAAAACGGCAAGATCGGCACGAGTTTCACGTATTTGCTGGTGTTCTCGCCGCTCGAGAAACCAGTTTTAATGCGTTTATCATCGCCGAGAACGCTGGCAGGATAATCTGGCAACTCGAGATTTGATTTGCCAACCTCGAGACTGAAAAGTTCTTCGATAAAGTGCGGCACGGTAATCACGGTTGGACCCATGTCAAAGGTAAACACGCCGTTTGGATCATTTTGGTCTGGTTTTAAAATCTGTTGTCCGTCGGCGCTGACCCGCCGCACATAAGCCCGACCGCCGGGCGCGTCGAGTTTCTCGAGGATGGTCGTCTGAAACCCTAGACTTTGCAAGCGAATGCCAAGACTTAAACCGCCGATACCGCTACCGATGATGATTGCCGTTTGACTCATTGAGAGCAGTTTAGCGTTTTAAGCCGCTCGAGATTGCGATGTGCGCGGTGATTTTAATTGCTTCGCATGGCTTGCCACTCGAGGGCAGCCGCCTTCCAAGCCAAAGCCTGGGTGGGAGTCAGGCGGTCTTTTACCGAGTCCCAGAACGTATCTGCCGCCCAAGATTTTGCTTCTCGAGCCATGCTGACCAAGGGCGCACTTAAGAACGCCATAAGCTCACCCATGCCGAGTTGCT
>JANMUC010000819.1:0-3892 GCA_031391225.1 Deinococcales bacterium | reverse complement strand
AACTCGAGCGATGCCCCCAGCCAGCAATTCCTTGGCGGTTTTTTGCAGCACCTTTTGATTTTTTTTATTGAACGCGTCAAGATTTTTTGCATGTCTTTGGTGATCTCGCTCATGATGTCTCCTCCTGAACCGTATCTTTCTCGAGCGACTTGCGTAAACCACGAGCGCCCATCGCCATCCAGGGTCGAAGCGGTAACTCGAGCAACCAGTCTTGAATGGTGGGAATGCTGCCACCCATGTCCTCTTTGACGTGCTGCTCGCCAATCACGCGCACCGGAATTTCTTTGCCGTCGCTGTTTTTTAAGGTCACACCAAAAACTTGCTCGCACAAGAAAATCCCAAAGCTCGAGTGCAGAATGGCACGGTGTCGCGCATCGGCAAGGTGGGCTTTGGTTTGGTCAAACCAAGCGTGAATCTGCAAATAATCGTCGGGTTTACCACCGTGTTTTTTAACGCTCGAGAGTGCATGATGGTATGGGTGCGCCACAGATTCCCTCCAAGGTTGAGATTTATGTTACGGTTAGCAATTCAACGCTCCAACCTTCACCGCTCGAGACGCCAAAATGTGTGGCAAAACTTGAGCAGTTCATGCCCAGGCTGGCGTTTAACAGGCTGTTGACGTAAACCAGCCGTTCGCCGAGTTTGACATGCCCAAAGCTTGGCACGTAAGGCAAAATCTCTTGGTAGACCTGTTGATGGTGTTTGAACACCCGAACCTCGAGTTGATCGCCAAGTTTTACGCCCAAATCATCCATCAGATGCTTGGGAATATTCGTCCAGACATTGCCAAATTGAATGTCGAGCACTGGAATCACGCCGCGAATGACGTTATCAATCAATTTGGGGGCTTCAATCTCGAGCCGAGTGATTTTCGGTAAGACTTCGCCAATTTTGCCAAACTCGAGTAAGCCAGACGCCAGTTTTGCGCCAACAAAAGCGTACAAATCGCGCCCAAGAAACGTGTAACTTTCGCTCGAGCCTGGAAGTCGGTGCATGATTTCGTCGATTTCAAATGCCTCGAGTGGACCCAAATCATCTTCGATCAGGGTCAGCAAACCGTTGTCGGGACAGACGTAAATGCGCCCACCAGCATCTTTTGCCGCCACACTTTTGCGGTTTGTGCCGACACCTGGGTCAACCACGATCACAAAGACCGTGCCAGCCGACCAGTACGGTGCAGTCTGCCGCAGTCTGTAGCCACCCTCGAGAATGTTGAAGGCTGGAACTTCGTGGGTCAGATCAACCACACTTAAATCCGCGTTGACCCCTCGAGCCACGCCTTTCATGGCTGCCACCGCGCCATCACGAAGTCCAAAATCGGTCATCAAGACCAACGCTGCTAAATTGTTCATAGTTACACCCTCGCACCCGAGCGACCAAACTGTCGGCGGCTAGCCAAGCGGAATCGAACCGTCGGCTGCCACAAGCGCGATGAACAAGTGTAACCCGAATTGTGACTCGAGAATCAAGTGCTTGATAGTTGCAACTCGAGGTTTGAAATTCTTTAAAGTTGCTGAAATCAATCCTACTCGAGATTGTGCTTTTAAATGAACTTCAATTCACGATACTTTGCTATTGTTTACCCATGAATTTGAACGCTCGAGTGATGGTTGTGGCGTTGCTTGGTTTGGCTTTGCTTGGAGGGGCGATGGCGGGTGTAAAACTCTCGAGCGTTGGCGAAACCCGTCCGATGGCGGCGCACTTGCACACCAGATGGCAAGGGAACTTGAATGCCAGCTTGCCGCCTGTGCTGCCATACATTCCCACGTATTACGGTCACGTTCGTCCAATTCTTGAGGCGCAATGTGCGGGTTGTCACACCGAAGGCGGGATTGCACCGTTCAGTCTGACCGACGTGAAAAGTGCTGTCGAACATGCTCGAGCCGCGCAATTGGCAGTGCAGAGTAAACGGATGCCGCCGTGGTTGCCAGCAGGGGAGAGTCCAGCCTTCAAGGATGCTCGAGTTCTGACCGATGTTGAGATTGCGATTCTGGCAAATTGGCAATGGGCGGGTTCGCCGCTCGGGGAGCTAGTGAATGCCGCACCAATGCCCGTAAAAGCGGTTCAAGCCAAACCCGATCTCAGTGTGGATGCCGGACGTGATTTTTCGCCAGATCGCAGCCTGACAGACGAATATCGCTGCTTTTTGATTGACCCAAAACTCGAGAAACCGCGCTACATCACGGGTTATAACATTTTGCCAGGCGACCCGAGCGTGGTGCATCATGTAATTCTGTTTTCGATTCAAGGCAAAACCATCATTGAAGCCAAACAACGCGAGGCTGACAGCGATGCTCGAGGTGGCTGGACTTGCTTTGGTGGTCCAAACGTGGGCAATCAAGCGCTTCGTGATGCGGCAGCCGAAGCCGCCACGACAGGGGATACCACCAAAGCTGAAGACGTGCTGGGTTACGCGGGGTCATGGGTTCCAGGCTCGAGCGCGATTCGCTTCCCAAAAGGCACAGGTATTTTGCTGAAACCTGGCACGCAACTGGTCATGCAGGTGCATTACAACCTTCTGGCAGCCAAAGCCGATAAGGTTTTAAAAGACCGTACCACCACCCAGTTTTACCTCTCTCCAGAGGGCGCGATCCTAAAACGATTGGGAATGGCGGGTGCTGCCGCTAGCGTCGAAATTCCTTGTGCTGGCACGTACCCAACCGACTCGAGTGACCCTTGTAACCGCGATGCGGCATACAAAACCGTCAGCAAATACCAAGAGCCGTGGTTGACCAAAATTTTGCAGAGCGGTTTGGTGGCAACCGTTTGCAAACACAGCTTGCCAACAAGTGGCGAAAATTCAAACATGGTCGTGACGCAGTGCGATTTTCCTGTTAACAAAGACCTTCTTGCGATTGGTACGCAGGGGCACATGCACACCAGAGGAACAAGTGTCAAACTCGAGGTGAACCCAAACGAACCCAAAAAACGCATTGTCGCGCTGGACATTCCAAACTGGGATTTTCACTGGCAAAGCGCGTTTTATTTTGAAAAATCCTTCAAGATTTTTAAGGGCGATACTTTGCGGATTACCTGCACGTTTGACAACAGTCCAGCGAATCAACCTTGGATCAACGGTGTCCAAGCAAAACCGCGTTACATCGTTTGGGGCGAAAGCACCCAAGACGAAATGTGCATAGGCAATATCCAAGGTGTGCGCGAATAAGATTTTTGAAGATTTCAAATCTTGATTCAGGAGCATTATGAACCCAGCGTTAAACCTCGAGATCTCCAACAATAAAGATGCAAATCGTTTTGAAACCCAGGTGGATGACCAACTGGCGGTGCTCGAATATCATGCCAGTTCCAACGTCATTATTTTAAATCACACCGAAGTCCCGCAGCATCTCGAGGGGCGCGGGATAGGCGGTGTTTTGATTAAATTTGTGCTCGATGATGCTCGAGCCAACCAGTACAACGTTGTACCGATGTGCCCATTTGTGGCGGCATACATTCGTCGGCATCAGGAGTACCGTGACCTTGTGCCAGAACGGTTTTTGTACATGGTGCGTTAATCTCGAGGTGAACACATGAAACCTGGCAAAGCCTATTCCAGCCCCGAAATCACCGTGTTTTTTGAATCGAGCCGCTGTATTCATGCCGCCGAATGCGTGCGCGGCTTGCCAGAAGTTTTTGACTCCAAAGCCCGCCCCTGGATTCGAGCCGATCATGCCGGCGCTGAGGAGTTGATGGAGGTCATCAGCCGTTGCCCATCGGGCGCGTTGCAGTTTGAAAACGCAAACGGTATTGCCGAAACCCCGTCAACGCCCACAACCTTTCGCACTACATCTGAAGGTCAGCTCGAGGTGCGAGGCAATCTGGCATTCGTGACTGCAAGCGGTGAAACAACGTTTGACACTCGAGTGACTTTATGTGGCTGTGGGCGATCTAA
>JANMUC010000767.1:0-4221 GCA_031391225.1 Deinococcales bacterium | reverse complement strand
CATGAGCACAGGCACACTCGAGCGCAACCGAATTTCGGTCAGCACACTAAAACCGCTCGAGCCTGGCAGCAGCACGTCCAAAATCACCAGATCGGGTTGCTGCGCCATGCAGCGCAAACCGCTCGAGGCATCGCCCGCCTCCAGGACGGTGTATCCCTCGAGTTTTAAACCCAACGCCAGGGATTCGCGCACGCCAACATCATCTTCGACAATTAAAATCGTGGTCACAATAAAACCACTTTAGCGCCCAGACCTGAGATGAGGCTCGAGATCAACCTGAAATGACGGTGAAAAAGCTTGAACCTGTGAGCACAAGGTTATTGACTCCAACCTAAGTCGCAACTCGTTCTTACACAAGAAATGAACTGTAGCTCACCTGAAGCCCTCATCCGTCAGCTTCTTGACCATAAAAATGCACCTTACGGGCATGGTCGCTTCGCTGACACCTTCTCTCACAGCAGGAGAAGGACATAAAGCTCGAGCCACATGTGTAGAAACCTTAATCTCCCTTCTCCCTGATGTTGGGAGAAGGGTCGGGGATGAGGGTAGACTAAACTTTGCGGCTTTTAGTGTCTATGAACGAACAAACCACAAGCATTTTTCACAACTCGAGCGGCAAATCTCGAATCCGTTTTTGCGTCAATGCAAACACCGCGTTCGCCACGGCTGCCCCAATCGGTCCTATCGCGGGTTCACCCATGCCGTAGGGCGTATCCCCACCCTCGAGAAAGTTCACGTCAATGCGTGGCGGGGTTTCTTTTAGGGTCAACAGTGGGTATTCCTTAAAGTTCGCTTGTTCAACCATTCCGTCTTTCACAGTTAATTTCTCGAGCAGGGTCGAACTTAAACCCATGACCACACTGCCTTTGGCTTGCAGCGCGGCATTGGCTGGGTTTACGACCAAACCTGCGTCTATCGAAATGGTCACGCGATGCACGACAATGCGGTTCTCGAGAATTGAAACTTCGGCAACTTGCGCGACATAAGTATTCCCAAGGCTCGAGAATGCCACCCCTCGAGCGCGTCCTGATTCGGGGGTTGTTGCCCAGTTGGAGCGGGTTTTGACATCCTCGAGCACCCGTTTTAAGCGCGTTCCTTCTTCGGTGGTTGGCACATGTTTTAACCTGAACTCGAGCGGGTCGGTTTTGGCGGCAAATGCAAGTTCGTCCATGAAACTCTCGAGCGCGAACGTATTTGGGAATATCCCCAGTCCGCGCCATGATCCTGTTGGAACGGGCAGGTTGATGCGGTGGCTGCGAACGCGGTAATTGGGAAAATCGTAAGGCGAAAATTGTCCGCTCATGACGCCAAAATCGAAGCCGATCAAGTTTTTGATGGGTTCGGGAATCGGAATCACCGAGAACAAAATATCGCCACTGGCGGTGACTTGATCTATCGCGTCAATCCGTCCGTCGCTGTTCAGGCTGCCACGAAATCGGGTGTGTGACGGTGGACGAAAAAAACCGTGTTGAATGTCTTCTTCGCGCGTCCAACCGACATGTACGGGTTTACCGACGGCGTTCGATAAACGCACCGCCTCGAGCGCGGCACTTTGCGCTCCCTTGCGTCCGAAGCTGCCGCCCATTTGCATTGGGTAAACCACGATCTCGCGTTTTTCGCCACCCACGGCGGCTTGCACCCCTCGAGTGTCGCCACTGGTGAATTGCGTCGGAACCCAAAGTTCGACTCTTAAAGCTTGTACGTGTGCCAGGGCAGAAAGTGGCTCGAGGTGCGCGTGAGCGGCGAATGGTGTGCGGTATTCGGCGGTGACTTGAGTGCCTGTCAAAATAGTGGCGTCGGTATTTCCGCGTTTGCGAATGACCACGCCTTCACCGTCTCGAGCCGTGACCATCGCATCAATCTCGTTTTGATTGACGTTTGTGCCGCCTTGCCACTCGAGGTTTAGGAATTTCAAAGCCTCTCGAGCGCGGGTGCGGGTGTCTGCGACTACGCCTGCAAAGTTGGCTTTCAGGTCAATCACGACTTTTGTCACGCCTGGTTGATTGCTGGCTTCTGCCGCGTTGGCACTTTTCAGGGTTGCGCCGTAACGTGGTGGTCGGGCGACAGCGCCGTAGAGCATGTCAGGCACTCGAGCGTCATAACCGTAAACGGGTTGCCCCAACAGTTTGGCGCGAACGTCCACGCGTGGGGTGTTCTGCCCGATGCTGGTGAAGGCTTTGCGGGCTTTGAGGTTGGGCGCGGTTTTGGGAATTTCCCACTCGGTTTGTTTGGCGGCAACAATCTGCCCATAAGTTAGTTTCTTACCCATGTCTTGCCGCGCAAAACACTCTCCCCGCAACGCCACAACCTCATTCACGCCCACCGAAAGTTGTTTTGCTGCCTCGAGTCGTAACATTTCGCGCATCGTGGCAGCCGCCTCACGCAACGGTGTAAAGAGCGCATTGACCGAAGTGCTGCCAAAGGTAAACATCAGTTGCGGGTCAAAACCAATGGTCGAATCTGCTTGACGCACCTCGAGTTGTTTGACATCCACCTCGAGTTCTTCGGCGGCGATTTGCGCCAGTGCACTGTGAATGCCTTGTCCCATCTCGAATTTGGGTGCGTAAAAAATCATTTTGTTATCAGGTTTCATTTCAAACCAGAGGTTCGGTACTGGCATTTTGCCAACCCGAGAAGCCCCAGATTTTTCGATGGCATCAACCAGCGCTGGGCGACCTTCATTGATCCCAAAATAGCCACCAACTGCCAGCACGCCAAGGCTGCCTGTGCCGATCAAGAACCTGCGGCGGGTCATTTTCCAACGTTGCTCTGGGGTTAACGGCGCTTTGACGCGCTTGGCGCTCATGACCGACCACCCGCAATTTCGGCGGCTCGAGCCACGTTTTTACGAATGTTGTTGTACCCGCCGCAACGGCAGTAATTTTCGTTCATGGCGTTGTTAATTTGTTCGCTATTGGGATTCGGGTTGTTCTCGAGCAACGCCACGGCGTTCATGATGTGACCGCTCATGCACCAGCAGCACTGCAATGGATTCTCGAGAAACGCGGTTTGCACGGGGTGAAGCTCGAGCTGATCGCCCGTGCCTTCTGCCAGTCCTTCGAGCGTCGTGATTTTCTTACCTACAGCGTTGGCGGTGGGCGTTTGGCAGGATCGTTTTGGCACGCCGTCAATCAAGACATTGCAAGTGCCGCAGACGCCAATGCCGCAACCATAGCGCGTTCCAGCCAGCCCGAGCGTGTCACGCAGCACCCAGACGAGCATTTCAGAAGCTTGAAATTCTGGAACGTCCCAAGAACGGTTGTTCACCTCGAGTTTGATCATGGCTTATCTTAAATGCTGCTCGAGGCGCAGTCATCGTTAAGGCACACAATTGTTTTCAGGTTACGAATTTTGGTTGTGAACATCTCGAGAGACTCATTCTAAAAACGTCTATCAGTCGTAACTCACGCGCCAATGCTAATTTGCCCCAGGAGATCACAATGAACAACACGACCCGCAACATGTTATTGGCTTTGGTTGCAATCACCGGCGCGGCGCTTGCCCAGCAAATCACACAAAAACTGGCGCTGACCATCAATGGTAAAAATTCGAGCGACAAAGCCGTGATCTTGGGCGGTAAAACCTATTATATCGGCTTTAAAAATGTTGGGTGTGACCATCAAACGCACCGGAAGCAAAATTGCGCTGACCAGTAAGGGTGTGGCAGGCGGTGCAAATCGAACCGCGGCGCTCGAGGGTTGCCTTGGTGAAACGCTGTTCAACGGTGCGTTAAGGGTTAAATTGCACAGCTTTGAAGCCTTGCAAAAAGACGGCAAAGCGGCGGGTTGGACGGCAGACCTCGAGTTTCGCAACGGCACGCAACAAGTCAATAATTTGTACAGCTTTGGAGCAAGCGGTGGCTCTTCCTGGTACATCGCTTACGATGAGGCTTCGACTTACCCGTTTTACATCATTGGCTCGAATGGGGTCGATGGTGGACGCGACATTCCACCAGGCAGCAGTTACCGCTCAAAATTTAATTTCGAGCCAGAGAGGGGTTAAGGTAGCGAAGGTCAAAATTTCGGCAAGGTAGTGAATCCACGTTGTTCTACATATATTCCCAACTTTAGAAATGGTCATTACAATGGTTCGGAAACTTTTAGCAATTGCGCTCACGACGTAAACGATGTTTCTCGAGTTTGATCCAATTAAATCAATGTCAGGGCTTTCTGTGACATGTGAAAAATTCAGGCGACGTGCTGTACGATAAAATCCAATCAA
>JANMUC010000756.1:0-6218 GCA_031391225.1 Deinococcales bacterium | reverse complement strand
GGCTTTCCGTGAGGGTGGCAGCGTCACGGCGGGCAACTCGAGTCCGTACTCGGACGGCGCAGCGGCGAGTGTCATCATGAGCGCGGACAAGGCGGCAGAGTTGGGTTTGAAACCCCTGGCGCGTTTTGTTTCATTCGCGGCGGTTGGGGTTGATCCTGAGATTATGGGCATTGGTCCTGTGGCAGCCATTCCAAAAGCCCTCAAACTTGCTGGACTCGAGCTTAAAGACATTGATTTGTTTGAACTGAATGAAGCATTCGCGGCACAGGCGTTGGCGGTGGCTCGCACGGTGGGCATTCCGCTCGCGAAGCTGAACGTCAACGGCGGGGCAATTGCGCTCGGGCATCCGCTCGGGGCGACGGGCGCAAAACTCACGGCGACATTGATTCACGAGTTGCGGCGGCGCGGTGGGCGTTACGGCATGGTGACCATGTGCGTCGGTGGTGGGCAGGGTGCGGCAGGCATTTTTGAATTGTTGAACTAAAGTTTGAAGCTCGAGGTTTTGGGTTCGGTGCTTGATCGTACCGAACCCTATTTTGTTGCTCTAAAAACATGACCGAAAATTTGCCATTAAATGCTCGAGGTTAGACTTTGTGTCTGACCTCGAGTTTACTTTTCAAATGCAAACGTTTGCATCAGGGGCGAAAGAGAGGCGACCTCGAAAGTGTGACCTGATCATGTTTATCATTGGTCATTTTCCACGTCTCGATTGTCTTTGGGGTGCTAAGTTCAGGGTGGTAGGAAGTTTTTGAAGACAACTTGTGGCGCTATGCCGCGAAGCAAAAGGGAGTTTGAATATGGCTAAAGTAATCGTTTGTGATGATTCGCTGGCAGAATTAAAACTTGTGGAATCCGTGCTCACCGCCGGTGGACATCAGGCTATTTCTTGTGTCAATGGTGACGGTGTCGAGGCACTGGCAAGCTCTGAGCAACCAGATTTGATTTTGCTCGATGTGGTCATGCCAACGCGCAACGGTTACGAAATTTTGCGCAAATTGCGGCGCGATGAAACCACCAAAAACATTCCAGTTTGTATTTTGTCATCAAAACAAGAACCAACCGATATCGAATGGGGCAAACGTCAAGGTGCGAACGATTACTTGACCAAACCGTACACATCTGACGCTTTATTGGGCGTGGTCAGGAATTTAACAACCAAATGAACAGCAACCTTGGCAAACCAAAAGCCTTGGCTCGAGCTTGTTTATTCGAGCTTGGTGATGTTTTGTTTGCCGTGCCTGGTCAGTACACCCGTCAAATTCATACCTTGGAAACCATCACCAAAGTTCCTCGAGCGCCGACAGATTTGCTGGGCTTGTTTGCAGTGCGTGGACAAATTTTTCCGCTGGTGCGAATCGAACGAACTTTGGGACTTAAAACCAACACGAGTGAGCCAAAACTTGGTGTGCAAATCGAATTTGAAGCCAAACACATGGCGTTTGTAATCGATGCGGTGGTTGGTTTCGATTACGTGCCTTCGCAACTCGAGCCTGTACTCGACGCGCGTTTTTCGCCTTTGACTTTGGGACAAGTGTTGGTGGCTGGGCGAGTCGTAAATGTTTTAGATGTCGCCAAAATGGTGTACGGGTTGGCGGCACGGATTGATGGACGCGAGTTGGCTCAAGCCTAAGCGCTGTAAAGGAGTTTTTGATGGATGCAATTAAACCCAGTCGTTCACGTGCTGAGAATTTGAATGACACCGATGCTCGAGCAACGATTGAACTCAGAGCACCAAGAAGCGATGTTAATTTCGCCAACTTGCCTGTGTCTATCAAATTGGCATTGATTGTGTTGCTCCTTGCTTTGCCTTTGCTATACTTTGTTGTTCAGACTTTGCAACGTCAGAATGAGGCAACTAGGGTTTTGACCCAAGAATCCAAGGGCGTGGCATTTTTAAATGAAGTCTCGAGGCTTTCTGATTTGTTGCGTCAACATCGTCGTGAGTCCACATTGACGATTGCTAGCGATCAGACAATGAACATCGTCGATGGCATAGGGACTCAAATCACCAACGAAATTGATCGTTTGATTGCATTCAACAACAACAACAAGAACGAACTGGCTGTTGGTAGTTTGCTTGATAATTTAAAAACATCTTGGGCTTCTTTTCGGGTTGCACTGCCCAATATCACTGCCGATTCGGCTTTTGAACGCCAAACATCTTTGATTCGAGAGCGTTATTTGCCTATTTTGAATCAGACCTCGAAAGTTTCAGGGTTGTTGCTTGATACCCAGTTGGATTCGGCTTTGACCCAAAATTTACTGGTCAACGATCTTCCTGCGGTGATTGAAGCAGTTAGTCAATTGGGCGGTTACGGCGAAGGCATTCTCAAGCGCCAAACTGTGACCCCTTCTGAACGCGCTTTTATGGCAGGTTATCTTGACCGTGCCAATATCAGCCGTGACAAAATTGTCCAAAGCATTGATAACATCGTCTTGGCAAGACCCGATTTGAAAGCTCAAATTCAAACACAAATGCAGAAAGTGGTCGTTAGCTCGAGTAATGTTTTGCGTCGGTCGCAATTTGATATTGTTGATCCTCCAAAAGTCTTTGGCTCGCCCAGTCGGTATTCGGTTTTGGTTTCTAACGCCATCAGTTCATACAACGAGTTGTACCAGTTAAACTTGGCGACGTTACAAACAACTTTTACCAAACGTACCACCGACGTGCAAAGAACGGGTTTGACCAACCTTTTGGTCTTGCTTGGTATTTTCCTGGCGGTGTTGGGATTTTTAGGAATCATCATTCGTTCTATCACCACACCACTCAATGATATGAACAAAGTGGTACAAAAATTTGGTGCTGGCGATCTGTCAGAACTGATTCCGGTGCGTTCTCGAGACGAGTTGGGCAAGCTTGCGGGTTCGTTTAACAACTCGATCTTGCAACTTCGGGATTTTTTGGGTCGTCAAGAAGAGGAACGTCAGCGCAATATTCAGTTGCAATCCAACATCGGCGAGTTTTTGAACGTGGCAATGGACATTTCCGGTGGCGATTTGACCAGAAAAGGTCGAGTCACCGAGGATGTGCTCGGTAACGTGGTTGACGCGATTAACCTGATGACCGAAGAGATTGGGTACTTGCTCAAAGACGTGCAAGACGCGACCACCAAGGTGAACCTTGGTGCCAACAGCGTGACCCAAGTTTCCCAGGGTATTGTGGCGGGCGCTCAGAACCAAACTGATATTGCGCGGCTGGCACAAGAACAAACCACCAAAGTCACCACTTCGATGGTTCAAATGTCTGACGATGCGCAAAAAGCGTCCCTTTCGGCAACCCAGGCGCTCGAGGCTTCACAGGCGGGTCAACAGGCGGTGTTTCAAACCCTTGAAGGCATGCAGGGCATTCGCCGTGAGGTGCAAAATATTTCCAAGGGCATCAAATCGCTTTCGGATCGTTCGCTCGAGATTTCAGAGATTGTCGATACGATTTCGCAGATCACCAGGCAAACCAATTTGATCGCTTTGAATGCCGCCATCGAGGCATCGGGTGCGGGTGAGGCTGGTGCGCGTTTTGCGATTGTCGCCGATGAGGTTCGTAACCTGGCAGAGAACGCCGCCAAAGCCACGCTGAGCATCACGGGTTTGATCAAAACCATTCAACTCGAGGTTCAGGCGGCGGTGGTCGGTGTCGAAAACGGAACTCGAGAGGTGGAAGAGGGCTACCGAATTGCGACTGGCGCAGGTGAGCGTCTGCAAGAAATTTCGGTTCTGACCGCTCAATCGGCGGCTTTTGCCGAAAATATCGCTGCCAGTACGCGTGTCCAAGTGAATCAAATCAACAACGTGGCACAAGCGGTGCAAGAAATTGCGGGTACGGCAAATCAAACCGCAAGCGATTCACAGCAGGGACAGGTTTCAGCGCAGGGTTTGGTGAAGCTCTCAGAGCAATTGACACAGTCACTTTCACGTTTCCAACTGCCAAACTAGTTTTTTAAGTTTTGGTTTCTCGAGGAGATCACATGCAGCAAACCCCCAAATTATTTGAAAATAAATCCCGTCAATCGGTGGCTCAGTCCGTAGGTGCTCGAGTTGGTTTTTTAGACAACCTGCCATTCTTGTATAAAATTGCAATTATTGTTGTGGTTTTGTTTTTTGGAACCATTATTATTGCATTTGTAAATTCAAATGGTCTTAAAACCATGCGTTATCACATTGACAACATTTATAATTTCATGTTGATTCCAATCATTTCTTTGAGCGATGCTCGAACTAATATTTTGATTACGCAACGAAATCTGGAAACCTTGCAGGGTGCTGCCGATTCTCAAGCCAGTAAGGTTGCCATCATTAGACAAATTAATTCTGGTCAAAAAACTGCTCGAGAGTCAATTGATCGGTATACTAAAGAGTGGGTGACAACCACTAGTCCTGAGTTTACGGCAACGCTAGCTTCTGTGGGAGCACTTGACAAACAAAAAAACGAAGTTGCTACGCTTGAAGCGCTAAATAATAATTTCAATCAACTCGAAGCAACCTTGAAAAGGTTTATTGAATTGGTAAACTCGGGAATTTTTAGTCCGCCTATTAAAAACGAGCTTTTCGATAAGTTAAATGTTACTGTAGGTCAATTGTCAGCTTTAATTGAGATTAATAAAGATTTTGCCAGCATTTCAAACCAGGATGCACTTCGTGCTTACGATTCTACAAATTTGATTAACCTTTTACTTACAGCAATAACAGTGCTTTTTGGTTTAATGCTAGCGTTTATTATTTCCACTTCAACCCGGCAGCGTCTTGCCACGCTCGAAAGTGCTGCCAATACCCTGCGCAGTGGTAATTTCAGTGCTCGAATAAACGTTGTTGGCAAAGATGAGATTGGTAATGTTGCCAGTGCCTTCAACGTCTCGCTCGGTCAATTGCAAGAATTGCAGGTAGAGCGCGAACTCGAGCTTCAAAAGGGCGTGAAGTTGCAAGAGAACGTCTCTGACTTCTTGCAGGTGGCAATGGATATTTCTGGCGGCGATTTGACCAAAAAGGGTCGGGTCACCGAAGACGCGCTCGGTAACGTGGTTGACGCGATTAATCTGATGACAGAAGAGATTGGGTATTTGCTCAAGGACGTGCAAAATGTCAGTTCTGAAGTGAATCTTGGCGCAAGCAACCTGTCGCAGGTTTCAACGGGCATTGCTTTTGAAGCGCAACAACAATCCAAAATCTCAACTTCGGCGCAGGCTCAAACCTTAGAGGTGACCACCAACATGCGTCAAATGTCTGAAGCCGCCGAGGTCGCCGCGCAGACGGCACAAGAGGCTTTGCAGGCAGGTCAGGCGGGTCAAAAAGCCGTGGCAGATACCGTGGCTGGTATTCAAAACATCAGGCGCGAGGTGCAAAACATTTCACGCGGTATGAAATCGCTGGCGAACCGTTCGCTCGAGATTTTTGAGATTGTCGAAACCATTTCGGGCATCGCCGCCCAAACAAACCTTCTGGCGCTGAACGCGACGGTCGAAGCCTCGAGTGCAGGTGAGGCTGGCGCTCGATTTGCGACGGTCGCCGATGAGGTTCGTAAACTTTCCGAAGAAGCCGAACGCGCCACCAGCCGTGTCACCAGTTTAGTGCGGGCGATTCAGACCGAAACCCAAGCGGCGGTGGTTGGCGTGGAAGCCGGAGCCAAAGAGGTGGAATTGGGTTACGAGATCGCCTCAGGCGCAGGTATCAGGTTGCAAGAAATTTCGGTCTTGACCGCCCAGAGTGCAAGTTTCGCCCAGACCATCGCCAGCAGTACCCGCAATCAACTGGACCAGATCAACAACGTGGCAAAGGCAGTGCAGTCAATGGCTGGCACCGCAAGCCAAACGGAACAAGATTCCAAACAAGGGCAAGATTCTGCGCAAGCGCTGGTGCAGCTTTCAGAGCGACTCTCTCAATCACTTTCACGCTTCCAGTTGCCCTCGTAAATCCATTCAAGTTCGTTAAAGGAGAAATTTTATGACCCATCTGCAAAACAGTTATGATCCAATTCTGGTACTTTTCTCGTTTTTGGTTGCCATTGTCGCCTCGAGTTCGGCGCTGACCTGCCTTAACCGCATGAGAACCGACCCAAGCCACCGTGTGCAGTGGCAACTGGCTGGGGCGTTGTCGTTCGGCTTCGGCGTTTGGACCATGCACTTTGTTGGCATGGCAGCTTTGAAATTGCCCGTTTTGGTCGCTTACAACCTGCCGATTACCGCATTGTCTATCGTGTTTATTTTCATTGCCGCATGGCTGGCGTTTGG
>JANMUC010000706.1:0-3083 GCA_031391225.1 Deinococcales bacterium | reverse complement strand
CGACTGCGCCAACACATTCGAGCAAAGCCCGAAGCTAGAAACGAACAGAGCGCAGAACACGATAGAGTGCTTGAAGTTCACTCTCGCATTGTCGGGGTTAAGGCTGTGAAAGAAAAGCTTTCGCGTTACACTCGAGTCTTCGGCGTTCAACCTCGTCTAACGCTGGCTTTGATGTCTTTTGGCATGACTACCAGAATGCTGCGGTTGATCGGGTTTTGCTCGAGGAAGACCTCTTTGAATTCGTCTGGAACATGATGTCTAGCTTTGTCCAGCACCCAATCTCGAGCGTTTTGCCAAGCGGTTTGTGCTTCAGGATGCTCGAGGGCAGTTAGAACTCGAGCGTGGGTTAAGAGAATTTCTGGGGTGTAGAAGTCTTTGGGGTCGAACCGCTCTAAACGCTGCACCAACCGAGTGACAATTGGCAAAGCATCGCTGGCTTGACCTGATTCAAAGTGGGCGATAGCAAGATAGATTCCAGCGTAACCTTGTGTATCACCCACGGTTTCTTGAATCAATGAGATGCGTTCAGCGCCGTACAAGTAATAACTTTTTTCATACAACAACCTCTTCATGAAGGTAGGGTCGTTATTGACTTCCCAGGCGGCAATCGCATCCTCGACTTCCTCTAGGCTTCCCAAACCCTGCCAACGTTGCCATTGAAGTTGCCCAACGGTCAAATACATCTGAACGCGGGTATCAGAATCCGAACACTGAAAGCCGCGTTCGAGTTCTATGTTAGCTTGCGCGTATGCACCCAGTTGTAGGTACACACTGGCTTTGATTCGGTGAAAAAACGCAGAAGGAAGGTTGTACTCCAAGCTGATCTGCAATGCCCTGTCAACAGATTCTAGCGCGTCATGGTAATGTCCCATGTCACGCTGCAATTCGCAAAGGACTCCCAAGTTCCAGATATGTGAATCTTCATGACCACTAATGTGTAGATGCAATGCCAAGCCACGTTTGGCAAAATTCAGTGCCTCTTCTCGTCCAAATTCGACGCGGGCATAAGTCGTGAGTTGACCAAGAAACACAAGCTGATGCGTGACATCACCAATAGCTTCAGCAATTTCGAGCGCTTCACCAATAAGGCGTAAGCAATCCACGTAACGCATTTGTGCGTCTCGAACATGGGCGAGATCGTACAGTGCTACTTGAATCAGCTTTTGATTACCTGTATGTAGCGTCGCCTCGAGCACTTCCTCGAAACCTTGTGCTGCTTGGTCAACATTACCCATTTCGAGATACGAAGAGGCAATAAATCCGCGAATTTTCAGGCTGGATTCCTGATCCTCGAGTCGAATCGCCAAACGCAAAGCTCGTTCCGCTTCACGCAGACAGCTTTCCCATTCAGTCTGATCAAAGGCGCGGTTCATCAGTTCCATTCGCCAGCGCAAAACCTGTTGTGGTGTGCGTGCCAAACCTGCGATGCACTCGAGCAGGGCATCGAAGCGTTCGGTTCGATCAAATTTGTTCATCAATGCGGCAGCATCCAAAAGCGCGTCGCATTCTGCACTGAGTTCAACTCGAGCCGCGAAGATCTCCGCTGCCTGCAAGTAAAGATCAGCCGCTTCAACATGACGCAAGTCATCCTTTGCCGCTCGAGCTTTCTCCAATAAATTTTGTGGCGTTTCTTCGGGCTGAGATCCTTGCTCGAGCCATGCCAGCACGTGAGTTGCAGGTTCGTTGTACTCGCGCAAATGTCGCTCTTGAAATACCTCGATTGCCATTCTCGCCTCGGTGGGTTGCCCTGCCTCGAGTAGCAATGTCACCAATGTTCTCAAGGCTTGCTCGGAAAGTGGTTCAAGGTCGAGCCAAGCACGTGACAACTCGAGTTTTTGCTCACTTGACTGGCTGATCTTGATTTGCTCCTGAAATGCGCTGTGACGCAAGACAATCCAACGTCGTCTGGTTTGATACAACCAATCTTCAAAATCTGGGCAATCATCGAAAGTGTATCCTGCCAGCAACTCGCCACGCAGCAACGTCAACGGACTGTAATCACCAAGCAAAGCACCATTCTCGAGGTTAACGGCATCCACCTCGAGACCAACAAGACTCAGAATCTCATCGCCTTGAATAACATCTACAGTCTTCTTGAGCTTGTACAGACATTGGCGCAAGTTCCCCTTGGCTCGAGACTCCACCACATCAGACCACAACAATCCTGCCAGTGTGCTCCGTGATTGTTCTCCTTCAAGTGCCAAGTAAGCGAGGCAGCCAGCGGTTTTACGCTCGAGCCTTTCCCGTTTTCCTGAAACGATCAGGGTTGCACCACCAATCAGCTCGAGCCGTGGGTCAAGGGCTGTTGTATACGATCCCATAGGCTATTATGGCATGAGGTGCATTTGAATCACTTCAATGACTTGAATCTGTCCTTTGTTAACATCTTTCTTAAACTTACAAAGGTAACCCAGACTTCAAGATTTTCACGCTGGGGCGTTACACTAATTCGGGTTGTAGCCCCGAGTTAGACCAGTCTTTCGCTTTTCTTCCTCGAGTTTGAAGCTCGAGTTATTGTGAGGTAAACCATGAAAAAACCGTTGTTGTTCTTATTGACCGCCGCCGTGCTCTCCCCTATGGCTTTATCGCAAAATGCAGTCACAAAAATTAAAGTGGGTTTGGGTTATTTGCCTGACGTGCAATTTGCCCCGTTTTATTTGGCAGAGACCAGTGGCGCATACAAAAAAGCTGGCTTTGAAGTCGAATTCCAACATGGGTTCACCAACGAGTTGTACCCGCTTCTGGCGGCTGGCAAACTCGATTATGTGGTTGCCGACGCTGAAGATGTGGTCTTGTTGCGCTCCGAAAACGCTAAAGCTGCACCGTTCAAATACATCATGGCACTGTATCAAAACGTGCCAAATGCCTTGTTCAGCAAAGCCGAAAAGAACATCACGACCATCAAAGACTTGAAGGGCAAAACCATCGGCATTCCAGGCAAGTATGGCAACTCTTGGACGAGCCTGCAAGCCACACTTAAAGCCGCCAAACTCAAAGAATCTGATGTGAAGATTCTCGAGATTGGTTTTACTCAACTCGAGGCAGTGGTGGCAAACCGTGTAGACGTGGCGATGGGTTTTATC
>JANMUC010000008.1:0-9149 GCA_031391225.1 Deinococcales bacterium | reverse complement strand
GCGGTGAATCGTGACGCCGCGACCTCGGGTGACAAATCCTGCAATCACGTCGCCTTTGATCGGTTTGCAACACTGCGCAAATTTGATTGGGGCATTCATACCCTCGACGTACACGCCGCTTGCCACGGGTTTCTTGGAGGTTCGAGGTGCAGGAACGCTGGCAATAGGCTGTTCGGCTTCTGGCGCTAAAATCCGTGCAACTTGCACTGGACTCAGGCGGTTGGCGTGCAGGTTGAGGTACAAATCATCTGGGTTTCTCGAGCCGAGCAGTTTTTCGGCGGCATCCTCGAGGTTTTTGGTGCGCATCAGTTTACGGGCTGGCAATCCGCGTTTTTTCAGGTAACGGTCTAAGATCGTGTGACCTGCCACCAGCGCATCGGCGCGTTCTTGAACGCGGAAGAACTGACGGATTTTGGCTTTGGCACTGCGGGTTTTGGCAATGCTCATCCAGTCTTTGCTCGGACCTGGGCTGTTGCGGTTGGTGATAATTTCGACGCGGTCACCGTTGTCGAGTTCCTGCGATAGTTGCACGATGTTGCCATTCACTTTCGCACCAATCGCGTGGTGTCCAATGTTGGTGTGAATGTGATACGCCAAATCAATTGGCGTTGCACCCTGCGGCAAGCTGATCGTGTCGCCTTTGGGCGTAAAAACGAACACGCGCTGCCCCAGCAAATCTTGTTGCACCGCATCAACAAAGTCTCCAGCATCTTTGATCTCGCTCGAGAGTGCTTCAAGGCTACTGATCCAATTCATGCCCTTGCGCAGTTCGTCCAAGCCTTGCGAACGTTGCTCGAAACCCGTGCCGTCTTCGATGCCTTGTTTGTACAACCAGTGCGCGGCAACGCCGTACTCGGCAACAGAGTGCATTCGGTTGGTGCGAATTTGGACCTCTATCGGTTGCCCCTCGAGCGAGATGACAGTGCTGTGAAGACTCTGGTAGCCGTTGGGTTTTGGCACGGCAATATAATCTTTAAAACGCCCTGGAATCGGCGTCCAAATCGAGTGAATAATGCCCAGCGTGTGATAACAAACCCGTTTTTCGCGGGTGTCCTCGGCGAGCGTTTTGGCACGGTCATGCTTTTCGCGTTGCACCGTCACAGGGTCACTCGGGTCTGGCACAAAATCGAGTTCGGTTTCGGTGACGGCTCTCGGCTCGAGGATCACCCGAATTGCCAGAAGGTCAAAAATTTGCTCGAGATGTTTGGTGTCGCGGTGCATTTTGGTGTAAATCGAGTACAAATGTTTGCTGCGCCCCGAGACATCGAACGAGATCAACCAACGCCCAAGTTCGCGGTCGGTCTCGAGGTTTTTGAGAAGGTCATTGATCGCGCGTTGCACGTAATCGTCGCGCTCGGTTTGCTTCAAGCGAATCTGGGTTGCCAGTTCTTTGTACGCCTCAGGCTCGAGGTATTTAAAACTCAAATCCTCGAGTTCCCATTTGATCTGCCCGATGCCCAGACGGTGCGCCAAGGGCGCGTAAATATCACGGGTTTCTTTGGCAATGCGCACCTGCTTTTCTGGACTCATGCTGTCGAGCGTGCGCATGTTGTGCAGACGGTCTGCCAGTTTGGCAATGATGATCCGCACGTCTTTGGTCATGGCAATCAGCAACTGCCTTAAGTTCTCGGCTTGTTCGTCCTCGAGTGCGTCTTTGGCACGTTTGGAGAGCTTACTGACTTTGGTTTCGCCCTCGACAATTCGTGCCACCGATTTGCCAAATTCGCGTTCGACATCCTCTAAGGTCGCGTTGGTGTCCTCGACGGTATCGTGCAACAAACCTGCCAGCAGTGTGTCCACGTCTGGTTGTAAACCTGCCAGAATTGCTGCCACCGCGACCGGATGCGTGATGTAAGGCTCACCAGATTTGCGTAACTGACCGTCGTGGGCGAAGGTCGCAAAACGGTACGCCAGTTCGACTTTGGCGCGTTGCGCATCATTTAAATACTCGAGTTTTTCAAGAAGCTCTGGATAACCGTGCATGGACAACAGCGCCTTGCCACCAAAAGTTCGCCATTCGCTCGAGAGTGGCAATGCCTGATCGGTGGCTTTGGTGGTGCTCATGGATTGCAGTGTAACTTCCAAGGCATAATCTGTAAAACCAAGACGTACAATTCAACTTGTGAAACTCGAGCCGTTACACTCTAAAAAAGCGTTAATCATACTCGAGTTTTCTAACGGCGTTCAAGCTCGGGGGACGGCATTAAAAACGTATCTCGAGGAATTGTTGCAGAGCTTGCAGCAAAGCTTGGCTCGAGAATTTGCGCCGGTCACGTTGTTGGTTTTCAATCAAAACGATTGGCTTAAAAACGCGCCGTACCCTTACGGATTCACGTTTTACCGCCGCCTCAAAAACGGTCATGGAATTATTTTTGCCCCCGCCGATTACCCCGCCCGAATGCTCTGGACCTACCGCGAGGTTGTACTTCAGGCTCAAAAACGAGGTTTGCAAGCTCCAGGCACGCTCGAGGAATTTTTTGATTTAACCCTCGGTCACGAACTGGGTCATGCGGTTGCCGATCAACTCGAGCTGCGCACAAAAGTGCGTTGGATTAACGAATTCATGGCAACGTTTTTGTACTTGTTGGCGTTAAAAAGCGCCAACCCAGACGCGCTGGGGCGGGTTTTACAATGGGCAAAAATTTTCAGCCTTGGCAGCACCGAAAGTACCATCAACTCGAGTTTAACTAAACCTGCCGGAATTCGGGTTAAAAAAGCTCAAAAACGCCTCGAGCAAGCCAGTGCCAGTCAAGTCACCCGAACCGATCTGGGCGCATTTGAATTCCCGTTCTCGCGTTTAACAACCGCCAATCAAGCCTGGTTTCAAGCCCAACTTTTACAGCAAGCGCACAATATCTTGGAGGCTCGAGGTGCGGATTTTGTGTTAGAAGCCCGTGAACAACTTCAACATGCCAAAGGACGCGGCGAAATCTCCAAGGCGCTCTTACAACTCGTGCCTGGGTTAAAAAGTTGGTTTAAAGTTTTCGGCAGCTAAAACGGCAAACCACCCTGACGAATCCAAGCCAGTTTTTTGCTCAAGTCTTCAAAGTTCAACATTTCGCCTCTTAAATCAACTTGAACATGCAGCCACTCGAGAAACTGATTGATCAAAAACACTCGGTCGGTGGCGACGGCAACCGCAGGGGTTAAACGGTTTGAAGGCAATGCCGCCGCAATCTGACGACGCAACTCGAGTTGAATCTGTTCGCCAGTCTCTCCCAGACCACCAAATTGCCACACCCGCCACGCAGGGTCGCTCGAGCGCACGAGGCTGCCGATCAAGTCCAGATCAAAACCCGAAAATTCGGTGGGAATTGGTGTTGCGCCGTCCAACTCGCAGGTTTTTTCGAGCCAGACCAGAGAGCTTTGCAGTGCCGCGACGGTTTTATCAAATGCTTGCTGACCACGGTCTGGATAGGCAAGCGAATCTGGGTCAAAGCCAAAAAATGTCGGCACGGCATGACCCAAACCAGGCGCAAAACCCGAATGGGCAAAACTGTCCTGATCAAAATGCAGCAACTGCCCTAAAAAATGAAGTCGTTTAATACGGTTCGGTTCGTTCTGGACACGCATCCACAACTCGAGCTTTCTGGCTCGGACGGCTTCGGGTGTTCCGAACGCGTGCCAGTTTTTCTGGCTGGGAACGTTCAAAACCATGACCTTCAAAAAGTCCTTCTCGGCAACCACGGTTTCGTTGGTGTCCTGACTGATATCGCTGCTGGCAATCAACAACGAATCCGCCAGGTCAAAACACGGAAAGCGCAATGCCAGGTACAAACTGAGGTCAAAATGCGTCTCGCGCTCATACGCCAAGGCACTCGAGAACACAGTCCAGAGTGTTAAAAAAGCAAAAACTCGAGCGAAAAATTTCATTATTTAGCTTAAACCCAAACAGTACCGATTTGGCAAAAACTTAAGACTCGAGTGTGTCCATCAAATCCCATAACGGTTTTACAAAACAAAACCATAACGCTCGAGAAACAGATTCTCGAGCGTTAACCTATCGACATCCACGAAATAAACCCGTCCGTGATCAACGCCCAAGATCACTCGAGAATGTTTGTCAGGAATGACTCGAGAATTTTGCGTCTTTTGGGCTTATTTCCTGACCGCAATTTCCGTACCGGCGGTGCCCCCGCCGCACGCAGCCCACGTTCCATTCAAGCTGCTGTCAGCAATGGTGTATGCCACCACACCGCAACCCGCCACCTTCGGAATCGTGTACGCTACCGACAGCACATTGCCTGTTTGCAAACCAGAACCCGTGTAGGTGGTTTTACCCACCACCCAACGCAATTGATAGACGGTGTTTTTGCGTGTAATCTCGAGCAAACCCGCGTATTTGGTTTCGTTTGGGTTCGTACCAGACACTGTGTACTTGCCTTCCAAACCCGTGGCGGCTCGAGAATCGAAATTGCCAATAAAACAGAGCATTATTGCTGCAAAAAGCACTTTTTTCATGCTGTTTTCCTCCCAATTTTTTTCAACGCACCCTCAAAACCGTGTTCTACTGCTTCACGTTCACGACGTTCTCGAGAATCAAAAAAACCTGTTACGGTCAGGCGCAAAGTTAACGTCTGAATGGCATAGTGTACACCCACCAACGCCCGAATTCGCTTTGAGGTGGCTCGAGCAATGCGCAAGCTCGTATCGCGCTCACCCATAACGAAGGTCCGTTTGTACCTCGAGAAACCTTATGCCACCAAAGTCAGTCCATCCTCGAGTTGACGCAAAAACCCCTTGGTCACAACGCTGTCATAAATTGTTCAGTTGAAGTGTGAAATGATTGTCAACAGTAACTTACAAAGGCTATAGGCATGGCGTGTCACAATGAAAAAAATCAGTCCACGGTTGGGATTGGCTTAAAGGGGTTTACTGAGTGTCGGTGGCGGAGTCGGATCGTTATCAATTTGTTAAAGATTTAGGGTCAGGCGCGATGGGTCGCGTCAGTTTGGCGCTGGATCGGGTGTCTGGCGAATTGGTGGCGATCAAGCGTTTGCATGAGGTTGTGGCGTTGCAGGGTGGTGCGCGGCTGCGGCGCGAATTTCGGGCACTCGAGCGGATTGAGCACTCAAATGTCTTAAAAGTGCTGGGTTTTGGCGATGATCGCGGCGTGCCTTTTTTGGTGATGGAGTATGTGCGCGGTCAGGATTTGTCCGATTGGCTAGAGACGAAACCCAAATTGACCGAGATTGTGCGGGTGTTTGCTGGGGTTGCCAGTGCGCTGTCGGCGGTTCATGCGCAGGGCATTGTGCACCGAGATTTAAAACCCGAGAATATTCGGGTTACGGCAACGGGCGAAGCCAAACTGATGGATTTTGGGCTTGCCAAGTCCTTGCAAGGTTCTGTAGCACTGACCAAGGCGGGGGCGGTGGTCGGCACGGTCTTGTACATGGCTCCAGAGCAATGTCGGGGCGCTCAACTCGATTACCGTGCGGATTTGTATGCGCTGGGAGCGGTTTTGTACAGTGCCGTGACGGGGCGTCCACCGTTTGTTGGCGATGGACTGGCGCAGGTGGTCATGCAGCACATCTCGCAAGCACCAGTCACGCCGCGTCAGTTCAGTCCAGGCATCCCAAGCAAGCTCGAGGCGTTGATTTTATTGTTGCTCGAGAAAAACCCGCTCGATCGTCCCCAGAGTGCCTTGGCGGTGCTCGAGGCACTCTTGGGCATTCTGGAAACACCTGCCGCAGACCTCGCCGCCTCGAGTTCTGAGACGGCACGGGCGGATGCCTTGCTGGTCGCGCCATTAATTGGGCGCGATCTCGAGTTGGGATCGTTGCTGCCCTTGCTCGAGCGTCCACCGGAGACGGGTGTGGTGGCAATCACGGGCGATGTCGGTTCTGGAAAGTCGCGCTTGTTGCGGGCTTTTTCTGAACGTGCCCGAAGCGTTGGCATTCGTTTGGCGGTGGGTGAAGCCATCGAACACGACCCGACGCCGTTTGGTGCGGTATCGCGTTTGATTTTAGACATTGAACGCAACAACAAAGGCATTCTTCAAGCCTTGCCCGAAGCCGTCAGGGCAGAACTGGCACGAATCGCGCCGACCTTGGGCGAAGTGCCAGCCCCAGATTCTAGTTTGCCTGCCGATGTGGCACGCTTGCGGTTGTTCGAGGCGTTCACAAAGTTACTCGAGTTGGTTTGCAGCGTGACGCCCGTGGTCTTCGAGAATTTGCACTGGGCGGACACCAGCACCCTCGAGTTGTTGGCTCATGCGACCCGCAGCAATGAGGGTTCGCGGGTGATCATCAGTTACCGCGTCGAAGACTTACCCGCTGACGCCAGCGTGCCAAAAGGCTTAAAACCAAAACGCACCATCAATTTGCAAGCGTTGCCCGACAGCGCTATGCAGGAATTGCTGGTGGCATGGCTGGACTCGAGCATCGACCCGACCCTGGTCAATGAGTTGATCTTGCACGCGGCAGGCAACCCCTGGGTGCTCGAGGAACGCTTGAAAGCCATGCTCGAGGCTGGAGCGGTCTTCAGGCGCGGCGGCATGTACGAATGGAATCGCAGTTTGCTGGGTTTGCCGAGTGGCTTGAACGAGCTTCTGGCGCACCGTTTGGCGGCACTGCCCGCCAATGCGCTCGAGTTTGCTCGGGCGGGCAGCGTGCTGGGGCGGGCTTGGATGTTTGACGATGCAAGGGGCTTGCTGGGCTGGGACGATGATGCGTCTTTGGACGCACTCGAGGCGTTGGTGCGTGCAAAACTGGTTTCTGAAATTCCAGGCTCGAACGGTGAGGGTTTTCGCTTCAGGCATCCGCTGTACACCGACATTTTGACCAGCAGCATCATGAGTTTAAAACGCCGCAAAATGCACGCTAAAGCTGCCGCGCTGCTCGAGGGTCGAGCGTCTGCGATTGAATTGTGCCTTCATTACCTCGAATCCAACGCTTTTGAAAAGGCGCTCGAGAAGGGTTTTGAGGCTGGTTTGTTGGCGCAAAACGCTTTTGCTTACCCGCAAGCCGAACGCGCCTACCGTTTGGCGCTCGAGGCAGCAGAGCACCTCGAGTTGCCGAATTTGAAAGTCTTAAAGGTTCAGCATCAGCTTGCCGAGGTGCTCTCGATTGGCGGACGCAACAATGAAGCGATCAAACTTTGGGAGGGCGTGATCGAACACGCCCCGTCGCTCCAGGGAGGCGCGGAGGTTCTGGCGCAAGCCAAAGTCTCATTGGTCAAGGTTTTGCGCTTTACCGCATCCCTGGAGCACAGCCTCGAGTTGCTGGGCGAACCCGTGGTCGGCACACCTTTTTTTGAAGAATTGTGCGCCGAACTGGCGGCGGTGTACATCCGTACCGGCAAGTGGCAACAAGCCAGAATATATGCAATTCGGGCGCTAAAAGCCGCCCGCAAAACGGGCAAACTCGAGACTGAAGCGCTGGCGCTCAGGCATTTGGCATGGATGGAAAGCAACCGCAACAAGCGCTTTTCTCAGGTCGATAAACTCATGGCGCTTTCGATTGCCAAAGCCGAGGCGTCGGGCAACAACCATGTGCTGTCCTCGATTTGGGTGGATCGCGGCACGCTGTACAACCGCGAGGAACGTTTTGACGATGCCACCAGAGCCTTCGAGCAAGCCTCGAGTTACATTCAAAAAACCGCCAACATCAAACTTCAAGCCACAATTGCGGTCAATTTGGCAATCTCGCTCGAGAATCAAGGCGAATTTGAAGAGGCATGTGAAAGCCTCGAGCCTGCGATTTTGCTGGCAAAACGCGCTGGGTACACCATGATCGAACGCCCTGCAACCTTCAATTTGGGCATGTACAAATACGCCCTGGGAAAGTTTGATGAGGCACTGACAATTTTTAAGCAACTGCAAGAAATCACGAATGACACCGCCTTTGAACGCGCCCGCCTTTACGAGACGCACATCATGCTCGAGCGCGGCGACGGTTTTATCATGCAATTACCCGAAATCAAAAACCCCGAAGATCAAGACACGCGGCATCTGCTCGAAGTCGAACACGCCCTCAGTTTTGGCAATTACGCCACCGTCCTCGAACTGACCCAAAAACCCAACCTCGAGTACGCTTGGTTTTGGGCGCTGGCAAAACTTCATGCCACCTGGCGGCTCGGACTTGACACCGACGCGGCGCTGCTCGAGTTTCAAAACGCTCCAGCCGCTAGCCTCAAATCGAGTTTGCACCAGACTTACTCGAGGTTTGTCAACCTAGTTTTCAAAAAAGACGCTAGCGATCAGAGCCTTAAATTGCAAGCCGAGGCATTATTTCAAAGCCTGATCGGTATTTTCGCTCGAGATGTCGCCCTATCACTCCACGATTAATTCCCAAAAGAATTACGTTCGGCACTGCCTATTTTGCCTCTGCACTTTTAATTTTTTTGGAAAGGCTATAATTTAGCCTAGGAGGTTTGTCATGAAAAAATACTTGTTGATTTCCGCACTGGGTCTGTCGGTGATCCTATCATCCTGTGGTTGGATTCTGAAAGGCACCAAAATTGACCTGCCTGGTGAAAATCCTGTTGGTTTGAATGGCAAATCCATTGATGTTGGCTCGAGCGGCGCGGGTCGCCCCGAACTGATGTCAAACCGCGTTGCCAAAGCCTTCAATGCCGCCATTACCGATGCCACCTTTGCAGACACCCCTAACATCTCAACCGAATTGAACAAGTATGGCATCAGCGTCGGTGGGTTAACTGCTTGGGGCGCGTGCCTTAAATTCTCGGGCACTGCCGTTCTGAAAAACAACACTGCCGCCGTTCCAACCGCAATCACCCTGAGCGACGTGTCTGCCGAATTGACTTTAAAAGACGCTGTTACCGCAGGGATTGCCTTCACCCTCAAAACCGATCCTGCAACTGCCAGCGTGACTTTAAACAACACCAGCGCCAGTAATTACAGCTTCGACCCAAACAAACTCGTGCTTTGCGCCAGGCTCGAGACGGCAAGCCTGACTCAACTGGTCACCATTCTTGAGGCTGGTGGAACGAACACGACTTCTGGGACGCTTAAGTACAGCCTTGATGGCATAAGTGGCTTAAGTGCAGGCAGCACGTTGACCCTGACTTTTGGGATTGGAAGCTCGTACATCATTCTGTAAAGTGTCCAATATCAAGACCTCGTAGGGGCAAGGCATGCCTTGCCCCTACGGTCTTTTTTTGTTTCTAACGCCATGTCTGCTACAATC
>JANMUC010000679.1:0-3722 GCA_031391225.1 Deinococcales bacterium | reverse complement strand
ATCATGCCTGAAGTGCGATTGGGTGCGTTGAGGGCTGAGGTTCATCGGTTGGAAGCCTTGATTGAGGAAAGCAGAGTGTTGTGCTAGACGTGCTTTATCCCAAACTGCAAGTTCTCAGTATTTTGACCCGCAATACTCGAGCGTCCAGCTTGCAACCAATGTTTTGGCTGGTCATGGCTTTCGGTATCGGGTATTTACTGATACTGGGTTTAGAAATTGGGGGCACAAGTTGGGCGAATCTCAGAAGCGAATTGCTCAACCTGCCAGTTGAGATTATTGCGACTGTATTTCTGGTTCAAGTATTACAAATTCAAAACCCAACCTTGCGACACATTATGCAACCGCTTTTCTGGGGGGTGCTGTTGCACGTGCTGGGAGACAGCTTGCAAGCAATTCTCGAGTTTGGCTTCAAAACCCAGTTCAACCAAATTGATTTGATCTACGGATTGTCCAGTTTATGCTTTTTAATGGGTTTGATCCGTATAAAGTTGCGTAAAACCACACGACTCGAGATTGTACGTTTAAGTTTGGATGTTGCATTGCTGGTTCTGACGATCAGCATACTGTTTTGGACCGCTTATCTGGGCAATGTCATCGAAAATGGCGGTCAATTGCTGATACCAGGCATATCATGGTTTTCCCAAGTGTATGCCAAAAACTTTAATGGCACACCCATAGACATTTTGGGTTTGTGCATCGCCATTATTGTGACAGTCAGAAGCACCAGTGAAACCCAACGTTTTGCAATGCTCATAACCCTAGGACTTTTGACTATGGTGCTAATTGATGCTGTCATTGGCGCTCAACTCAGTTTACTACTCTTCCAACATGGCAACTTACTTGATAGCGGATTTGTACTGTTTATCGCGTTTTTTTGCATGGCTGCATATTTCAGTTTAAGCCCTCAACGCTCGAGCATTCTGACCCGCCAAAGCCTCGCATCCTTAAGTTGGTTAAGCGTCTATGCCCCGTATTTGGCTGCGTTACTAATTTACATTCGGTTGATCCAGATTTACCTGCCATTGATACAAACAAACTTAGGTTCAGAATTAGAGGAAGTCATAGGTGTCTTTTCTGCCATGATTGTCACCGTGTTGGTCTTGGTGCGTCAAATATTAATCGTGCAAGAAAATCGCAGCCTGACAGCACAGCTTTTAAACATGAACAACCAACTCGAGGAACGCATTCAAGCACGCACCCAAGAACTTGAGGACAGCCGCGAACGACTGCTCTCGAGCGAGAAACTTGCCAGCATTGGGCAGTTGACCGCCGGTCTAGCCCACGAGGTCAACACGCCACTCGCTGCCAGCCTCAATTATTTGCATCAAGCACGCTTACTGGCAGATGAGTACGAGCAAAGTATAGGCAACCCTGGCGTGACCGATGAAGACCATACCGAGATTGCACTTGAGCTTCAAAAAAGTTTGCAAGACACCGCCATCACCCTTGAACGGCTGGGCGAATTCGTGCGCAAAATGCGCAACCAAACGAGGTTCTCGAGCAATGAAGCCACCCTGTTTGATCCCGTCAATGTTGCCAAAGACACGCTTTCGATGCTCGAGCATCAAGCCAAAAGTGCCAAGGTCTTGATCGCCTTAAACCCTGGTATTGCGGGCACGCTGCTGCGCGGTGAACCAGGGCGCTTTACCCAAGTGGTTTCGAACCTTGTGATTAACGCGATTCATGCCAGCGAGGGTAAAGAAAATGCGCGAGTTGAACTGATCTTTGGCACTCGAGTTCAACTCGAGCAAACCGAATTGGTTTTTAGCGTCACCGACAACGGTATGGGTATTTCTGATGCCATCTTGCCCAAGATTTTTGAACCGCTTTTCACCACCAAACCAGTCGGCAAAGGCACGGGTTTGGGGTTGAGCATCATTCGTGACATTGTGCGCGGACATTTTGGTGGCGAACTTGAAATCCAAACCCAAGTGGGCGAGGGAACCACATTTAAATTATTTCTACCAATGGGCACCAGCGTCGCTCGAGCCGGAACCGATCAAGCCAGGGCTTAACCCATTCGTCCCCTGGTGCGATCAAGCACTAAAAAACCGCCAGTGGTCAGCAACAACAGCATCACGGCAACGGCACTGGCATCCCCCAATTGCCCTGGTCGCCCAAGTTTGGTGTAAATGACCGTGGTCAGCGTCGCCCATTCGGGTCGTGAAAGCACCAGGGTCGCACTGAACTCGCCGATCACACTGGCAAAGGCAAAGGCAACACCCGTGCTTAAAGCCGGACGCAACAGCGGCAGGGTCACAAACCAAAACACTTGAAATTCGGTCGCACCCGAAACCCGAGCCGCCTCGAGAATCTCGAGTGGCAAAGCCCGAAGTGCAGGTAAGACGCTGCGAACTATGAACGGGTACGCGCCAATGGTGTACGCTGCAATCAGCAAACCGAGGTTTGCGGTCAAGTTTGGGTACGCCACAATAAACGCCACGCCGAGCAAGGTTGCAGATGTCATGATCGGCAAGAGTGAGAGCGCATCAAGAATTTTTGATCCTGTAAATTGCGTCGCAACCGCGTACAGCAAACCGAGCGGAACCGCCAGCAACAAGGTCAACGACACGAACAAGACCGCATTCTCGAGCGCCAATAGAATCGGCACATCGCTAAGACCATCACCGACCTTTAGCGCATTGACAAAAAATTGGAATGTCAAACCTTGATTGTCGAATAGCGCTTGACGCAACAGCGCCAACATGGGACTCAGCGTCAAAACCAGCGTAAAAACGACACAGACCATCAAAGTCACTCGAGCGACACCTTTGGCATGTGGACGTTTGGCATCAAACTCGAGTGCCACTTGAGCATTCGATTGCGCTCGGGTATACACCAGACTTGCCATAAACGTGATCAGCAATTGCAGCAACGCTAAGCTACTTGCTTCAGTCAGTTTGAGTTGACTGCTGACCGATTGCCAGACTTCCACCTCGAGCGTGTTGAACTTCCCTGCACCCAGAAGAAGCGGTACGCCGAACGAGGCAAAGCAATATAAAAACACCAGCGCCGAAGAAGCCAAAATCGCAGGTCTGGCAATCGGCAGGGTGATCAGCACAAAAACCTGCCAAACACTCGCACCCTCGACTCTGGCAGCATCCTCGAGGTCAACATCGAGTGTACCCAGAAAACTCGAGACGATACGCACCACCAACGCAAAATTGTAAAACAGATTCGCCAAAATGATTAAAAATGCTGTGCCTGAAAAGTTGATGCCCGTCAAACCATTCGCGCCAAACAGTGCGTTAAAACCCATTGCCACCACAATGGTTGGTACGACAAATGGCAGTGTCAAAACAGCCTCGAGCGTGCGCTTGCCCCAAAATTCAAACTTGGCAAACACCACCGCCACTGGCACGCCCAAGACCACCGTCAACAGCATCGAAGCCGCTGCGCTCTGAAAAGTCCAAACCAACCTCGAAACGTAATACGAATTCTCGAGCACCGCCCAAAAAGCAGCCAGCAAAAACGTGCCAAACAGCAATTTAAAGATCGGAAAAGCCAGAAACACCAGCAAAAATCCGAGCGGCACAAACGCCAGCAACCAACCCAAACTAGGGGCTCGAGCCTGGTTCATATCTGATTCTCGAGGTTCACAGGCGCGTGATCTGAAATTATATTTTCTTTGTGAATTCGTGGTTTTGTTGCCAGCAACGCCAGTTTGGGTGTGGTGAATTGATAATCCAGACGCCACCCCACATTCTTCGCCCTAGCCCCGC
>JANMUC010000653.1:0-1888 GCA_031391225.1 Deinococcales bacterium | reverse complement strand
TCGGGGCTGAAGGCCAGAACGAGAGCCTCTTGCGCCAATACAGCATCTTTTTCTTTTTCGGCAACCTCGAGCAATGCCAGCAATTCATACGGTTTATGCCCTGCCACCCTGGCTTCAGTCAAGGCATTGCGGGCGAAACTGCCAATTTTGGTGATGGCAAAAAGCGCCAGCAATGCACGGGTGGTGTTCGCCGCATCTTTGGCGGCTCGAGCGCGTTTGAAAGCTTTTTCGGCAACCTCGAGCGCCTTGTTTTTACTGCCCCAGACGGCATGAGCGTGTCCCAAAGCTGCCAGAACACCAGCGCTGGCATCCTCGCCCAAGACTTCGGAAATCCCGACGGCTTTGCCAAACGCAATCACAGCGTCTTTCGGATTTACACCCTCGAGAATGGCTTGCTCGAGTAACGCTTCGCCTTGAACGGTCAATGCCGCAACCGCCATAAAACCGTCTTGCTCGAGGCTGGAAATGTCATAAGCCTCGAGCGCAAATTTAAGGCTATTCTCGAGATCGTCAAGAATTCGATACGCGTTTGCCAGATGCACCAGCGCCCAACCTTTGGCTTCCCTGTGGTTGGGCAGTGCCTCAAGTAGGGCTATTACGGCTTTGGGGTTTCCAATACGAATGAGTGCACTGGCAAGATTGGCTTTGACGTGATCGGCTTTTAGGTCTGGCAAATGCGGCAACGCGATTTGAAGGTGTTCGACGCATTTTTCTGGTCGGTTCAAACGCCATTCAAACCCTGCCAACTCGAGGAAAATTTCTGCGCCAAATTCAGGATTCAACTCGAGGTATTTTTGACTTTCTCGCACGACAAACTCGAGGTTTTTATTTGCCTCTTCGGTTCGTCCAGTATCAAAGAGTCCAGCCGAATTCTCGAGCAAGGCTTTTAAGAAAACCTTGTGCAACTCGAAGCGTTCACGCGCTAGCCAAGCTTGAAAGGCTACGTTGCTCGAGTCCAAACCTGGGGCAAACTCAGCCCGTAAACTGGTCAGGGTGCGAAGGTTTGCGCCAGCGTTTAGAAAATCTTGCACGTCAGACCCAGCCTCGAGCCGCAACGAATCATTCTCGACCGTCAAAAAAGCCCTTACAGGTTCGAGTTCTGACACCTCGAGATCATCCTGAGAAAATCCCAGAACCTCGAGTTCAGACCAAGTTTTTGACAATCCACGAGAAGCCAAAAAGACCAACAACTCGAGGGAACGACCCTGACCACTGTCAATAATTTCGCCATCAAGCTCGAACTGAATTGAACCCAATAATTTCGCATACAAAAGCACAACCCGAGTTTAACCCGAACAAACCAAGACAAATGATTCTGACTTTAGGCTTTAGTCTCGAGTGCCGTAATCGCCTTGCTTGCGTCTTGCTCGAGGGTTGAAGCCAGTGCTTTCAAATTTTCAGTCTCAAACTCGAGTGTTTTCAAACGGTTCTCGGACTCGTCGAGTTCCTTAACCAATTTGGAACGCAGCCGCCCTTCGTCACCGTCCCGAGCCAGCGGTGCAAGATTGCCTTGAATCTGGGTTTGACGGGCAAAAATGCGTTCGCGCTCAACTTCGAGCGAACTGATTTTGGCGTTGGTGCTTTCGATCTGGGCGTACAGATTGCGAATGCTTTTCAACGCTTCAAAGGTGCTCGAGTCTAAAAACTTGTTCTTCAAGTATTCGCTCAAGCTCTCAAACGTGATGTTGCGGACTTGCTCATAGCGGCTTTGCAACATTCGTTCTTGCAGCACAAACTCGAGCTTATTTTTGCTGGACACATCAACCTTCCAACGCGCCAAGGTCATGGTTTGCGAAATGGGCGCGGGTGTCTCAAAAAAATCATATCCGTTCAACCGATCCCGCTCGAGCGTCACCACCACAGGTTTCTCGAGTTGCGAAATAATTTC
>JANMUC010000646.1:0-22746 GCA_031391225.1 Deinococcales bacterium | reverse complement strand
GTCATCACGCATGGGAACTTGGGTGACGAAGACAATGCCGTTGCTGGTTTTGGAAATCGGGTTGATAGGTGCTGATTGAGCAGCACAAGCCACCACGCCAAGCAACAAAACCACACATACTCGAGTTACGGTCATAAAATTAGTTTAGAACGGCTTGCGAAAATCTAACGTTCATTCTCGAGATATCCTGTGAAACTCGAGATTTCTAATTCTTACCCTCAAAGTCGATAAACTTTAGCCCAAATCCAAATTTACCTATTTTAAGTGATTGTTTCGTATAATTTTTTGAAAATAATTTTCTCCTTCCACTAAAAGAATCAGTTCCAAATACAAAGATTCTCAGTTGTACTTCACTATATGCGTCAAATATATCTCCAAGCTCCAATTCAGAAGTTTCAAATTTTTCAGAAAACCTTTCATAATTAGGTAATTTATAAATTTCATTAGTTTCATTTAATCTAATGGAAATTAATTGACCTTGTGCTTCGGTTGTAAATGATGATTGTGAATGAATCAGTGGTATTTTTAGCGATTTCTCATCATATTTTATAATACTTATAATCTCCCAGATACCAAGAAAATCTGGATTTGAACTTTTTATAGCGAGATTTTCTATAATTTCAACGTCAATAATATCTCTAATCCCTGAATTAATTATTTTATAGTGATATATTTTCTTTGAACTATCAATCTTATTTTTTTCTTGAGGCAATACAGAAATTTCTTTAGAAAATACTATCTTTGGTGATAAGTAATGGAATAAAATCCACCAGGAAATGAATGATGTAATAAACCCTAAAAATGTTGAAATAAAAATTTCCATTTTGATCCCATTTATCTGTACTCCCGAGATTACCTACCTCGAGCTTGAAGTATCAAATATAATCAGCGGTAAGTAACAACTGACCACCCAATTTGGCATGTCCACGACTTCAGAAATTCTTAAATCACACGCCACGCTGCACAGGGCATAGGCATCTTGAGGCTCGAGTTTATAAGTCCGTCCCAGGTGGTCAATCATGGCTCGAGTGGCGTCTTTGGCGGCAAGCATCAAATCTGGCGCAACGCCAGTGGTGGCGTAATAACCTTTTTCGTCGTGGTGGCGCGTGACTGGACCACTGGTGCGGAACTGTGGGCTTGGCAGGTGACGGGCTTTCTCGAGGTTAAACCGCAGCACCACGTTCATTGGGCTTTCAATGGCAGTCCCGCAAACCTCACCGTCACCTTGCGCGGCGTGGGTGTCACCAACAGAAAACAAGGCTCCAGGCACTTCAACGGGCAAGTACAAGGTACTGCCAGCGCTCAAATCCCGAATGTCCAAATTTCCACCAACCCGACGCGGCGGAACGACGCTATGATGTCCAACCTCGGCAGGCGCAACGCCAATCACGCCCGTAAACGGTTTGATCGGCACGCTCGCCAACCCAGGCAGAAAATGCGCCACTCGAGCGTCATGCTCGGAAATAATCAAATGCGGGTCTGGGAATTCATCGGAGAGCAAACCAAACCCAGGAATTAACGCCGTCCAACCCCAGCCGGACGTTTTAAACTCGAGCAACTCAACCACCAACGCGTCCCCAGGTTCTGCGCCCTCAATAAAAATTGGACCAGTCACAGGGTTGACATTGCCAAAATCCAGATTGATCAAATCCTGCAAACCACTCTTGCGGTTAAACTGTCCGCCGCCCGCGTCCAAAATCTCAAACTCGAGCGTCGTGCCAGGTTCTATTCGGTGCGCTGGCGGCAAGGTGTTGTCCCAACCCAGATGGTGCGAGTGGATGGTTTGCCAATGGTGATGATGGTCGCTCATGGGATTCCTTTTTTTGGTTAAACAATTGCACGGTCTACCCTCACCCCCAACCCCTCTCCCGTCTTGACCATAAAACGCACCTAGCGGGCATGGTCGCAACATCGGGAGAGGGGAGCTTACTTCTTTTACACGTGATGCTCGAGGATTTTTCCTTCTCCCATTTATGGGAGAAGGTGTCAGCGAAGCGATCCCGCCCGAAGGTGCGTTTTGGGATTAAGAAGCTGACGGATGAGGGCTTGTAGGTGCGCGAAGTTTCATTCAACTCGAGATTTACTTAACACTAAGGCGTTCATATGCAATATTATGAATCGGGTCAATGAAATCGGTGGCTTCACCCACCAGTTTTTCGCTGTGCATGGTGTAACGCACTTCGTTGAACATTGGAACCCAAACTCTTTGATCCATCAGTTTTTTGTAAATCTTTTTGTACGCCTCGAGCCTTTTACTGCGCATTTCTGGCGCGGTCATTTGGTCGGCTTTGGATGCGGCGGCGTCGAGGGTTTTGTCGCAGACAAACGCCCAGTTCCAACCGCCTTGCACGGCGCTGCGGCAACTGAGGATGGGCCAGTAAAAGTCGCTGGGGTCTGGGTAATCTTGGGTCCATGCCATGCCACCCGACCAGACGAGGGGCGCAGTTTTGGGTGTACCTGCGGCTTCGATCACAGTGCTGGCGGCTTGGGATTTCAATTCGATTTTAATGCCGACGGCGGCAAGGTCTTGTTGGATGCTTTGGGCAATGCGTGGGTTTGGGTCGGTGGAGTTGGTGTAGAGGGTGCTCGAGAATCCTTTGCCAAGACCAGCAGCTTTCAGTAAGGCTCGAGCCTTCTCGGGGTTAAAGTCATAGCCTTTGTAGCTCGAGTCGTACCCTGGCATTTTGGGTGGCAGGATTTGATTGGCGATCAAACCGCGCCCGTTGATGATCTTTAAAACTTTTTTCTTGTCAATGGCGTATTGCAGCGCTTGACGAACGCGCAAGTCGGTGAATGGTTTGACGCCCGAGTTGATGGCAACGTACGTGGTGTTGACCAGTGGTGTGCTGACAATCAGACTTTTCAGTTTAGGATCGCTTTGGGCTTGCAAGAAATTCGCTGGCGCAATGCCATCACCGAGCAAATCGACTTCGCCGCGTTGCAATGCCAAGAATGCCACGCTGGGGTCTTGCCCGACCTTAATGTTGACCGTCTCGAGTTTGGGCAGGCTTTTGATGAAGTAATTCGGGTTGCGTTTGAACATCAATTCTTGCCCGGTCGTCCAACTCTCGAGCGTAAACGGTCCGCTGCCGACGGGTTTGCGTCCCCAGTCTTCGCCCGCTTTGATGACTTCCTCTTTGGGAACAATAAAGGCAAAATTGGTGGCGAGTACGTTTAAGAATGCGGCGTTGGGTTGCGACAAGGTCACTTTGACCGAGTTGGCGTTGATGACTTTCACACCGCTCAAGTCTTTGCTTTTGCCGCTCGAGAAGGCATCACTGCCCGCAATGTCTAAAAAGAATCCTGCGCCTGGACTTTTGGTTTTTGGGTCTAGCACTCGCTCGAGGGTGTACTTGATGTCGGAGGCGACCAGTTCGCGTCCGTTGGTGAATTTGATGCCTTTGCGAATCTGGAACGTGTAAGACTTACCGCCGTCGCCGACTTTGGGCATGGCTGCGGCAATGCGAGGCTCGAGATCGGTTGTGCCTGGTTTGTAATCCAAGAGCGCATCGAAAACCATTTTGATGGCGGGCCAGTTTTGCCAGTCGTACCCAACTTGCGGGTCGAGCGTGGCGATGTCGTCTTTGTAGGCGATGACCATGCCTCCGCTTGCGGGTGATTGCGCCAGGGCGAGGGTTGCCGCGACAACCGTGACGCCAAGACCAACCAATGCTCGAGAGACGGACTTTGGAACCCTGTTCTTTGAAACCCTGTTCATACTAACCTCCTGTGAATCACGATGGTAAGTTTTTGCGAATCAAACGAATCTGTCCTCGGTGGTTGATTTCATCTTCAAAGACGTGAAACCAGCACCAGTAATAATTTGCCTTGCGGGTGTCATTGTACGCAAATTCTTGATGCAACCATTCATCGTCTAAGGTTCTAAATTTCTCGAGCGTGACGTTACGAATGGTTTGAAGTTGCTCGAGGTAATGGGTCAGTGGCTTGCCTTTGATTTCTTTGGCGCGTTCACCCAGGTCAAGTCCTGCCAGCCAAGGCTTAAGCTTGGGGTCTTCGTCTGCAATCCAACGGTTTTCAAAAGTGCGGATTTGATAAACAAATTCAACAGCCGCAAAATGCTCGAGCAGCGCCGCGATAGAGTTTCCAAAACCTGCTGGCACAAAGTCAAGTTGTTCGATACTCAAATCCTTGACCGCGTGCAAAGTGGTTTCTCGAGCGTAATTCATCATCGACACCAGCCGTCCAATGTTTGGCGTGAACCCTGGAACGTCGCTCACAAAATAGGTTGAATCCATGGCTCTCAGCCCTCCGCTCTCTTCTCTCTGCCCTCTACGCTGTGCTTACCCATATCGTACTCGAGGATCGGCCAGTGGGTACGCAAGATCGGCTAGTAAATTCCCAATCACGATCATGACCGCACCGAGTTGCACCACGCCCAAAATCACGGGAATGTCCACGACCCGAATGGCATCCCAAACCAGTTTGCCGACGCCAGCCCAGCCAAACACGCTTTCGACCACGACCACGCCGCCCATGAACACGCCAATGTCCGAGCCGATCATGCCGATCACCGGCAGCAGCGCATTTTTTAGGGCGTGTCTGGTGATGACGACTGATCGCAGAACGCCTTTGGCGGTGGCGGTGCGCACGTAATCTTGTCCGAGCACCTCGAGCATTTCGGAACGCACAACCCTGGCGTACCAACCCGCGCCACTGATGCCGAGCGTTAAGGCGGGCAGAATGATGTGTGCGATGGTGCCAAAACCGCCAAGTGGAAAAATTGGGAATTTAAAGGCGAACACGTACAACAAACTCAAACCGAGCACAAATTGCGGCAAGCTGACGCCAGCGAACGACAGCATCATCAAACCTCGATCCAAGAAACTTCCTGGTCTGAGCGCCGCCAGAATGCCCGCAGGGACGCCGAGCAGCAATTCAAACACAATTCCCGCCAACATTAACTCGAGGGTCGCAGGAAGCCTCGAGAGAAGCAGCTCGGTGACATTGATGCTTTGCTTGTACGAACGTCCGAGGTCGCCGCGCACGACTTTGCCCAGGTAAATGATGAATTGCTCGAGAATCGGTTTGTCCAAGCCCAACTCGTGCCTGATGTTGTTGACGGTTTGCACGCTGGCACTCGGACCGGCAACCATGCGTGCAGGGTCGGCGGGCAGCAAGACTGCCAGCCCAAAGGTTAAAACACTGACGGCAAGCAGCACCAGAATGCCTTGAAAGATTCGCTCGAGCAGCAATCGCATTTTACAACCCCGTCCGTTTCGCGCTGGGGTCGATGGCTTCGCGCAAGCCTTCGCCGAGCAGGTTGAACGAGAGCGCGGTCAGTAAAATCATGATGCCAGGAAACGCCACCAACCACGGTGCGGACGTGAAATAACTTTGGCTTTCGTTGATGATCCCGCCCCAACTTGGCGTGGGCGGTTGGACCCCAACGCCCAGAAACGACAGGGTTGCCTCGAGCATGACACTGGTGCTAATCCCCAGCGTCCCCCAAACCACAGCGGTTGGCAGCAAACCTGGCAGCACGTGACGCAGTAAAACCCTGGTTTGACTTGCACCAAGACTTTCGGCGGCGGTCACGTATTCTCGAGATTTCAAACCCAAGACCTGCCCGTAAACCACCCTGGCGAGGCTGACCCAATTTAAGAGCGCAATCACCAGCGCGACAATCCAGAGACTCGGTTTGAGGATGGCAGTTAAAGCAATGGCGAGCAGCAAGACCGGAAACGCGGTCATCAGGTCGGTGAACCGCATCAGCAACGTCCCGACAATGCCGCCGACAAAACCCGCAATCAAGCCTATAAACACGCCAATCAAGACCGCCGCACCGTTCGCCAGCACACCAATCAAGAGCGACACTCGAGCGCCGTAAACAATCCTCGAGAACAAATCGCGCCCCAGTAAGTCCGTGCCAAACCAGAAATTCGAGTTTGGAGCGATAGGTGCGCCCATGTCGCTCAAGCCTTCAGAAAAGTTGAGGTCAGGGTTTTTGGGTGCAAGTTGCGGCGCGAATACCGCCATCAGCGCTAGAACGACCACTGTAAGGAGTGCAAGCATCACCAGAGGGTCACGCCAGAATCGTTTCCAACGCGGGGTTAAGCCTCGAGTTTGAGATTGTGGCAAGCCCGTGTTGGTCATGCGCTCGAGCCTACCAGGAATTGAAGCTCAAGTTCGTAAACTCGAGTTTGATTTTTGGTTTTAAGCTCGAAATTTGAAACTCGAGAGTCATAAAAGTACATTTTTGGCTTACGATTTAATTCGTTCAGAACAGCTTAAAACCATCCTTGTGACCAACTCGTGACCAAAATGGGTCTAAGATGTTTTTGTAGGGAACACTTTCAACTTCTCTTTCCAAAGTTTAGGTTTTTGCATTTTACAAACAGGTTTAACTTCGAGATTTGCTCCTCTCGAAGGTTGGTTATTCTCGCAATACGCAACTGTGCGACGAATGGAGGGAAAATGATGTTCAACCTTGAAAGTCAGACGCAATCGGGCATGAACGAATCAATGATGAATCACTTTGTCGGTTCGGTGGATTTGACAGGCGCAGAACTCGAGTTTGCAGGGATTTGGGTGAATGTCACCAGTGGAAAACTCGGGCATTTTGACCCCAAACGCCGCCAAGTCAGTGGCAGCCTGAGCATTGTCAGCGACACCAAACCATGCCTGTTCTCGAGCGCGGTCAGGATTCACTGGCGAAATCAAGCCTTCGAGGTCATTATGATTTCGTTAAAAGAAACCAGTGTGCAAAACGAATTAAAACTCAAATTCGTGGCACGGTTACTGACCCGCGAAATCCCTGTCGCAAGTCCAGATTTTGATTGAATCTCGAGTTCAAAAAGCCACCCTAGACTTCGGGGTGGCTCGAATCGTTAACGTTGATGCTTATTTTTACGGCAAACGGATGATGAACGAATCGAGAAGCACCGAGACGGGAGTGAATTGATTGGTGTTTGCCAGATCATTTCCAAGTTGACCAAATTCGTCTTTACCCCAACTGAGCATTGTGCCATCGGCTTTTAAAGCCAGGGACTGAAAGACACCTGCCGATACAGCAACAATGGTGCTGGCGTTGCTAACGGCTACAGGTGTGAACTTGTTTGCTTGAATAGCATCGTCACCCAGTTGACCAAAACCATCCCAACCCCAACTGAGCAATGTACCGTCGGCTTTTATTGCCAATGAATGCGCATCGCCTGCGGTAATGGCAACAATGTTGCTGGCTTCAGCGCTAACGGCAACGGGCGAGGCTTTGGCGGCATTTTCGGCACTATCACCGAGTTGCCCTTCGCCGTCTGAACCCCAACTGAGCATTGTGCCATCAGACTTCAGTGCTAAGGAATGGGTACCGCCAGCCGCAATGGCAATGATGTTGCTGGCATCGATCACAACGATTGGCGTGGGAAATTCGCCTGAAAATAACGCATCGTTACCAATTTGCCCTGAGTAATCGTTTCCCCAACTGAGTATTGTGCCATCAGATTTTAATGCCAACGAATGGGAATTACCTGCTGCAATAGCAACAATATTGCTTGCCATGCTGACTGGCACGGGCAACAATTGATCTTCTTTTGTACTGTCATTGCCAAGTTGTCCATATTGATCTTGTCCCCAAGCAAGTATTGTGCCATCAGATTTGAGCGCCAATGAATGATCGAACCCAGCAGCAATGGCAATAATGCCGCTTGCATTGGCAACGGTCACAGGAATATTTGAATTTGCTTTGGTAAGACTATCGCCCAGTTGCCCAGATGTATCCGATCCCCAAGCAAGCACCGTGCCATCAGACTTCAGTGCTAAGGAATGATTGCCACCTGCCGCGACAGCAACAATCGCGCTGGCGTCAACCACAGCAACTGGTGTCGCCTTGTTTGCTATTGTGCCGTCATCGCCTAATTGACCAGACGCATCCGATCCCCAAGCCAGTACCGTGCCACCGGATTTTAGCGCCAAAGAGTGAATCGCCCCGGTCGAAATACTGGCTTTGACTGGATTGACACTGACAAAAATACTTTGTTTTTTGGTCGGGTCTTGTTTGCTGACCGCCAGAATTTGCACCACCCGTCCAAAACTGCTACTCGGAGCCGTGTAAACAACCGTGTTCTTGGCAATGCTCGAGAGCGTTCCGACACCACCACCAGCAATGCTCCAGGTGACGGCGCTGTTGAAAGCACCAGTACCCGTGAGGGTTGCGGTTAACTTGGTGGTTTCGGCTTCAGGCAAGGCTATTTTTGTTGCTGCTAGGCTGAGATCGGTAACGCTCGAGTTGGGATCAACAAAAAAGCTAGTCGTGATGGTGATTGTGGCTGTTTTGGTTGGATCTTGGGCGCTGGTGGCTTTGATGACGGTGGTGTTGTCATCGGGTAAACTTGGGGCAGTAAAATTAATGCTCGAGGGTGATAACGCGGCGATTGTGCCGCCACCACTGTCGATACTCCAGTTGATACTGTCGTCGAAAGTGCCTGTACCCGTAAGTTGTGCGGTAATTACGCCGACTTCGTTGGCTTTTAAAGTATTGAGGGGGGTGCTTAAAGTAAGACCTGTGATGGTTGAGTTGTCGGTATTTGCATTGATGTTTAGTGTTAAAACCGTGGATTTGCTGGGATCTTGATCGCTGCTTGCCCGTATCAGGGTTTTGCTGGCTTTGGGTAAACTGGGGGCGGTAAAGGTAATACTTAATCCTGTGGCGGCTGAAAGTGTGCCGCTGCCGCTGACAATGCTCCAATTGACAGCGTTGCTGAAACCATTTTTCCCGATCACAAGTGCATTTAAGATCGTTTGGCTTGCCGCGTTTAATATGTTGGTGTTGGCGCTGGCTGTGACGCTGGTGACACTCGAGCTGGTTGGGATTGGATTGACGTTGATCACGACCGAATCTGCTTTGCTTGGGTCTGCGGTACTGGTGGCGCTCAGGGTTAAGCTGCTGGGACTCGAGACATCCGGTGCGGTTAAGGTCACGGCGCTGCCCGTTGTTTTCGAGAGTTGACCAGCCGTGGTGGTCCAATTGATGTTCTTGTTAAACCCGCCAGTGCCGTTCACTTCGGCAAAAACCAGTTGACTCGAGCCACTGACCATGGTTTTAAAGGTCGTAATGTTAATGCTATCTATGGTTGCTTGAGAACCACCGCAAGCCACCAGGGTTGCCGCAAACAAACAAAGTACTATCAATCCTATTTTATTCATTATCCGTCTCCTTCAAGCATTTTGTTGTTGCGAACATGTTCTGTTCGCAAAAAATTCATGGGCACTAAAAGCTCAGGGTCAAAGATAGCATTGATGATCTGGTGGTAGATGTTTAAAGTTCACATGGCTGCGTTGGGGGCTTCACAAGTCCAAGCCTCAACATGCACAATAGAGTGGTGCGCGAACCTCTCACCTCGAGTTTAATGCTTCGACTTTCGGGCGCGTGCGTGCTTGAACAATCAGGAAAGCTCGAGACGCTGGGGCGGCGCTCTTTAGCGCTCTTGGCGTACTTGGCGCTCGAGGGGGTCACGCCGCGCTCCAAGCTGGCGGGTTTGTTATGGGCGGATGTTGGCGAGGACCGCGCCAGGGCAAATTTGCGTCAAGAAATTTACCGTGTCAACCAAATCGGGGCGTTGATCGAAAATGACCGCTTTAACGTTTGGCTGGCAAAAAACGTGCAATCTGACCTGGCGCAATTTGATGAATTGAACGGCGAATTTGCCCAGGGTTTAGAGATTGACGACGCGCCAGACATCATGGACTGGTTGTACAGCCAGCGCGAAAGCCTGAGTGAACAACGCCGCGCCAATTTAGAGGGTCAATTGCGCCAACTCGAGAATGCTGGGTCTTACCGTCAGGCGGCGGTCGTGTCTCGAAAGTTGGTGACGCTCGAGCCGCTCTCAGAGGCAGCGCACGTGCGAATGCTGCGTTGCTTGTATTTGAGCGATGACAGGACTGGTGTTCGGGCGGGAATTCTCGAGTTGCGGCGCTTGTTAAAAGAAGAATTGGGCGTCGAACCGCTGCCCGAAACCACCGCGATGCTCGAGTCTCTGGAGGCGGGGCAGCTTCAAGCCAGCACGCCCAGCAAACGCCCAAGCATTCCAATTAATGTTTTGCGCCCACCAAGGTTGGCAGGCGTTAAAGCGTTGCGGGCGCTGGTGCAAGGACTCGAGCGTGGCAAAGCCGTTTTCGTTGAGGGCGAGGCGGGTGCGGGCAAGTCGAGGTTGCTGCACGACCTTGCTGCCTCGCGCAGCGCCCTGGGTGGGCATGTGCTCGAGGTTCGTGCCAGAGAATCGGATCAAAGTTTGGCGTTTGCACCCTTGATTACCGCACTGCGCGAATTGTGGGAAGCTGGTTTCCGCGCCGAGGTCGACCCGATCTGGCAACTCGAGGCGTCGCGCTTATTGCCAGAGTTGCGCCCCAACACCAGCCTCGAAGGGCTGGTTCAAGTTGAGGTCCCAACCGAAGCCAAAGCCCGTTTTCTGGAAGGTTTGACGCGTTATGTGCTGGCATTTACCACTGGCGGCGGCTTGGTGATTCTTGACGATTTGCACTGGGCGGACAGCGCCACCCTCGAATTTCTGGCGTATGCCGCACCGCGAATTCTAAATGAGCAAATCGGGATTTTGGGCGGTTATCGTCCGCTCGAGGTTGGCGGAAATCTGCGCAATTTGATCGGACAACTCGAGCGTGAAGGTTTGGCGGTTGTGCAAAAACTCGAGGCGTTAGAACTGCCCGAGGTGCGCGAGTTGTTGTTTGGCATTGATCCCAAAGCCGCCGCCCTCAGTGAGCCGATGCACGCTGCGACGGGCGGCAATCCGTTGTTTGTGGTCGAAACTTTAAAACACTTGCTCGAGACTGGGCAGCTCGACATCAACTTTCAACTTTCGGGGGAACTTCGTCCTCCCGAACGGATTGGGGCGCTCTTAAAAAACCGTCTCGAGCGATTGGAAACCGACACGCGGCGCGTACTGGCGTGTCTGGCGGTGGCTGGTGCAGATTTTAGCGCCAGTTTGGCTGGCACGGTACTCGAGTTACCAGAACTGCGCATCGCAGAGGGTTTGGGCGAAGCCGAAGTGGCACAGGTGATCACCCCAGACCCAAATTTCACCCATGATTTGCTGCGAACCACCACCCTCGAGTTAACGCCCAACAGCGTGCGGCAAACCTTGCACCGTTTGGTGGCGCAAGAACTCGAGTTGCGCCAAGCCGCCCCAAGCCGGATTGCCGCGCATTTGCTGCAAGCGGGACAGAACAGCGAAGCAACAGTCTGGTTGATCGCCGCCAGCGAAATCGACCTCGAGACATTCTTGCCGCAAACCGCGCTGGAACGCCTAGAGTTGGCATTGATGCAAGCGCTCACTCCCAATCTCGAGGCGCAAATTCGTACCCTTCGAGCGCGAGCGTTGACCGGCGTCAGGCGTGCCACCGAGGCGGAAGTCGAAGCCAACCTGGCACTCGAGCTTGCCAAAAAACTGGGACGACCCGATCTTGAAAGGCGGGCGAACCTGGCGTTGTCGGGCGCACTGATCGAACTGGCACGACCCGCCGAGGCTGCCAAAATCACGCGCTTGGCGATGCAGGATTTATCGCAAAGCACCGAATTTGTTGCCCACGAACAACTCGGTTTTAGCCTCATGATGCTCGGGGATTTTGAAGCCGCCAGCCTTGAATTCACGGCTGCCAGCCCCGAAAGTACCGACGCGCTTTTTGGACGCTCCATTACCGCCTGGCACGTCGGTGAGTTCTCACAGATGCTCGAGTTGGCACACAGCGTCCAAAGCCGCGAATTGCCCGATTTTAAACGCGCCAGGTTTCTGAATCTGGAAGGCATTGGGCTTTGGACCTTGGGGCGCTTTCACGAAGCCGAACAAAAATACAATCAAGCCATCGGCTTGTGTGAAACCAACCAGCCTTTGCAAGCCGTGGCGATTTACCTGTCCAGAAGCAGCCTGCACATCAGCATGGGTGAGCTGAGCAAGTCAATCAAAGACGTTGACCTGGCAGTCAAACTCGAGGAACTGGCGGGCAACACCAGCAACCTTGCCGATGCAATCCATCAAAAAGCCTGCATTCATTACCTTTGCGGCGATTACGTTCAGGCGCTCGAGTTGGTTGATGATGCCATAGAACGCTGGTTTGAACCTGGCGCGAAAGCCTACACCACCGCCACCAAAGCCGTAATTCAAAACGCCCTGGGACAAAATTCAGAAGCTGCCGCACTTTCGGCGATCAACATGGCACGCGAATCACGTCATACCTTTGCCCTGGCACTGACCTTGCGGGCTTGTAGTGAGGTCGCCCTTGATCTCGGACAACCAAAACAAGCCCTAGGATACGCCAGCGAACTGAAAACCCTATCCAGAAAACATGGGATGCTCGAGCAACTGGGTTATGCGCACCTTTACAGCGCTTTGGCGGGCGAAGCAAAATACTTTAATGCTGCTCTGGAACTCTCCATTTTACTGCCCAACCTCGAGATTACCTGGCGAGCCGCGCAGGGCGCAGGTGACACCAAACTTGCGGTTCGCACTTTAGAAAGTGTTTATGCCAACACTCCCGAAAACTTGCGGTCTTTTTGGCAGGATAGCAGACCAGGCATTGCCTATAAAACCCTGTCAGGGCGCGAAAAACCAACCGTTTGACGATGCTGTGACGCTGGTTATGGCAAGCTAAACTCATGGATTCTGCCAGCACCACTCGAGCCTCATACCTTGTTCGCGTCTGGTGGGAACCCAGACCGCAAGGGCAAGTCTGGCGTGCCAGTGTGACCGACCTTGCCACCGGAGAGCGCAAGTACTTCGCCACCCCCGAACGTTTGGCGCGACACCTCGAGAAACGATCTGTCATGGACGGAATGTAAGAGACGGGCGCAATCAACGCCCGTCTTTTTTGTTGAAGCTCGAGATTGGGTTTAAGGTTGAACGCTTGGGAAAGTATGGATGAACGATAAACTCAATGTTGTGCCGTCCAGTTTGAAACTGACCGTACCAGCCGCCGTCTGAGTTCCACTTGGACGACTGCCAATTGTTATTTGAAAACAACCTTGACCAGCGTTCAAAGCACCACAAACGACAGCATCCGTAACTGGCGTAACAACCACGGCTCGAGGTGAAACACCAGCACTGGATTGGTTCACATTGGGAATCACAATTTCGGTCAGACCTGCTTGGTTGACTGCGTATGTCTGATCTCCTGCCGTTTTGACCGTAAAGTAAATCTTAAATTTTAGGTTGTCCACACCTTCGGTGGTGACAACGGTAGCCGAAGCTGGGACTGGCGGTTTTGCAAATGTCGCATTGTAATTAAGCGTCAAAGGCACACCATCAAATTTGAAACTGATAATGCCACTGATACTGGTGGCAGGCGACTTATCGGTCACGATTTGAAAACAACCCTCATTACCAACCGACGCACATTTGGTTAAGGTGTTGTTGACCACAAGCACCGCTCGAGGATTGTTTGGGTCATTGCTGACAACCGTTGCAGAATCAAGCGCCTCGGCTGTGATGTTGTTCAGGCTTACACCGTATTGCGAACCGCCGGAATCGGTGACCTTGTAAAAAATCTTTACGGTTTTGGTATCAATACCCAATTGATTGGTTTGGGTTGCTGCACTTGGCGTTCCCCCAAAAACAACGATACAGCCCATTAAGGAACCCGCTACCGCAAGTGCTCCAAACATTTTGAATACGTTCTTCATGAGTCCTCCATTGACGCTCGAGCCTCACTCTAGCGCAGCTTGGTTACTTCGTGCCTTCACTTTTCATTAAGCCGAACAGTAGACTTGCGTCATGAAAGTTTTAAGGGGTGAATTATGCGTTTTAACATTCTGGTCTTGTGGTTTGTGGTCTTTATGAGCAGCGCCGAGGCAGCACCGCAACTCTGGCAGGCGTTCACAACAACCGCCATGAAACACAGCACACTCGAGAAGCTAAAACTCGGAACTGGCACGGATTTAAAAGTAAAGCTCGAGAGAACTGCGAAAACAGGTTCGCTCGAGACTGGGATTATTCCAGTCAATGCCGACACCGCCATTGCTTCCTGGAACGCACTGACACCCGATAACACGTATCTCGAGGTTGAAGTTCGGGCGCAGATTGGGACACGTTGGACTGGGTATTACAAGATTGCGCGTTGGAACAATGTTGGCGAAAAGTATTCGTTTGCCATTCCCGCCAATGCTGATGGGCGCGTCAGTACCGATACTTTAAAACTCAAAAAAACAGCTCAAGCTTTGCAACTACGGATTTCATTTCACTCGAGTGTGGCTGGTGTCAGTCCAACACTGACGGGTTTGGCAGTGGTCAGCAGCCTCTCGAGCCAGCATTTTACGGCTGCCAAGATCAAATCCAACCGTCAAGCTTGGGGACTCGAGTTGCCAGTGCCAGTTCATTCGCAAATGATTTACCCTGACGGCGGCGAGGTTTGGTGCTCACCAACCAGTGTCACCATGATGCTGGGATATTGGGATGTCAAACTTGGGACGACTCTAGCCGATACTGTTCCCACCGCCGCCAAGATCATGTGGGATACCGAATATGACGGTTCGGGCAATTGGGCGTTCAACACCGCTTACGCCTCGAGTAAAGGGTTAAAAGCTTATGTGCACCGACTCTCGAGCTTCGCGCAAGCCGAGGCTTATATTTTAAAAGGCGTTCCTTTGGCGCTCAGCATCGCTTGGGGCGTGGGCGAACTCGAGGGGTCGCACATCGCCAAATCGGGCGGGCATTTGGTGGTCTTGCGCGGCTTTACGAAAACTGGCGATGTGATTATCAATGATCCAGCCGCCAAAACCGACGCTGGCGTGCGAACCGTTTACAAACGCAGTGAACTAGAGCGGGCTTGGATTGGGCATTCGGGTGGTGTGGTGTACGTGATCGAGGGGAAGTAGATTACACCCTGAACGTTTTGGCAAACTCGAGAATCCGTTCGTTGATGGCGTTCTGGTCTTGCTCGAGAATGAAATTATCAAAATCTTGAATTGAGTTTTTGAATTGTACAATAAACGCACCCAGAGACTTGCCCTCGAGTTGCGGCAGCAAATTGCTCACAAGTTTTCCATTGAACTTCTGGGCAAAAATCGAAGCTCGAGTTTCTTTCTCAAGCTCGAGTTGAATTTGGGCTTTTAAATTCGCCTCTGGAAAAAACGCGTCAATCATCTCGAGGTACGACTCTCGAGGTTGAAAATCAAAGGTTTTGGTAATGCTGTGCTGCTCCAGGTATTCAACGAATTTTTGCATGGTGGTGCGGTGCTGCTCACGTTTTTTTAGGGTGGCGTCCATTTTTTGGTATGGCGCAACCGAAAAGTACGGGCTGGCAATGACCCAATCGAACATGACTTCCAAAGATTCAAAACCGTTCTGCCACAAATCAAACTCGAGTCCCAAGAAATTACAGATTCGGGCAAAGTCTGTGGTGATCTCGAGGTCTTGTTTGTAATGCGGGTTATCGGTTCGGCGGTAAACGTAAGCCAAACCGTGCTCACCGTATTTCAGGTTAAAACGCCGACAGATTTTACCGAGCAAATTTCCCAGATCGTTGAACGACATAAAATGATAACAACTCTGAAGATATTCTTCTGGTGTCACAAAAAAATCGACTTGCAAATCGCGGTAGACCGTCGAGAATACGTGACCAACAGCTTTGAATTGTGTGATTCCCAAATCCTTGGTGATCTCGAGTCGCAAGGCGTGCCAGGACTCGTTTGCCACTGAATCGGAAACCAAAATATCCAAATCGCCAAAATCGGGTTTGTCGCCGTAAAAGCGCGGTATGCGGTAGGTATCCCCTACTTTTTGATCGAGGTAACTGCGAATTTCAGCCTCAATCTCGAGGTACTCGAGCCTGGGTTTGCGTCCAAGTTTGAAAAGATTACCGCCCATAAAGGCTATTGTGACGTACTTTGATCAAACTGGCAAAATTGACCTCGAGTCAAGCAACAACGACGCGATTTGCATTTGATTTTGATTGTCCGTTGCGGTTTAAGACTTTTTGCTATTTTGAGGCATCAGCTCAGCCGCAATCAACAATTTCGCTATGGTAGCAACGTGTTGGGCGTGATTGCCAGGTCCAAACATCCGCGCGGCACTCCATGCGCCGTCCATCAGCATCATCAGTCCAGCCCCAAGCACTTCGGGTTCTCGAGCGCCTGCGAGCCTGGAGAGTTCAGTCAGCTTGGCGAGCACGCCGCGTTTGTACGCAAGCGCCACAGCGTGGGCTGGGTGCTCGAGCGCTGGGAATTCGAGTGCGGCAGCCATGAAGGTGCAGCCCAGGCAGGCAGGGTGAATCGAACGGTTTGTTACGGCGCGAAAGATGGCTTCGAGTTGTTGGCGCGGGTCGGGTTCGTCGCGTGTTATGGTCTCGAGCCAGACCCAGAAGTTGTCGCTGGCGCGTTGCAAATACGCGGCGATCAGGTCATCTTTGCTGGGAAAATGACGGTAAAAGCTCATTTTGGCGACGCCAGACTCGGCAATGATTCGGTCTATGCCAACAGCACGGTAGCCGTTGGCATAGAACAGGTTGGCGGCAGTCTCGAGGATGCGCTCACGGGGTTTAATGAGGTTGGCTGGAGTGTTGCCCATATCAGGGCAATTCTACACGGCATGATTTGGGCAGATGTAATAAATGATACAGACCTGTCTATCTTATTATTTGTATTCTCATGCCGTTCGCCCGACGCCAACAGCGGCTTTGGGCACAAAGGAGCACACCATGAAAATCGGCGTAATGGGAACAGGCATGGTAGGACAACAAATTGCAGCCGCTCTGACCACCAAAGGACACCAAGTCATGATCGGCACTCGAGACGTCAGCAAAAGCCTTGCCAACAACGAAGTGAACGGCTACGGCTTGCCCGGATTCGGCGTCTGGCACAAAGACCATCAAGACATCCAAGTCGGCACTTTCGCGCAAGCCGCAACCTTCGGCGAACTGATCGTCAATGCCACCAATGGTGTTGGAAGTCTCGAGGCACTCTCGAGCGCGGGCGCGAACAATCTGGACGATAAGATATTGATTGACATTGCCAACGACCTCGATTTCTCAAAAGGGATGCCCCCCAGACTTGCCATTGCAGACGAGCCAGGCTCGAGCATCGGCGAGCGGATTCAGAACGCCTTCCCGAACGCCAAGGTCGTCAAGACGCTCAGCACCATGAATGCCTTCGTAATGGTTAATCCGAGTATCGTCAGCGGCGAGACCACCGTGTTTATCAATGGCAACGATGCAAGTGCCAAACAAACCGTGACCAGCATTCTCGAGTCTTTCGGTTGGAAGGACATTATGGATTTGGGCGACATTACTGCCAGCCGCAGCGTTGAATTCTTGCTGCCGATTTGGTTGCGATCCTGGGGCGTGATTGGCAACACGCCGTTTAATTTTAAGATTGTCCGATAAAGGCTCTGTTTGGGCTGGTGACCCCAGCCGTAACGTTCACCCAAACTCGAGTTTCACGAATCCAATGTTGAGGACTCGAGCGACTGTAAGACAACATTCCCAATATTTCAGGGGTCGTACGATGGTCGTCTCGAGATTTCGGATTCAGTGGGCTGATCTATAAATTCTGATCCAAGCCATTTTGCACCATTCAGGAGGAACACCATGCGCTACAAGATTCTTGGCAGAAGCGGTCTGCGCGTCTCCGAACTCGCACTCGGCACAATGACCTTCGGAACGGAGTGGGGTTGGGGTTCGGACCTCGAGACTTCAAAGAAAGTTTTCGAGACGTACGCCAACGCGGGCGGTAACTTTATTGACACCGCCAACCGTTACACCGAGGGAACATCTGAAAAATACGTCGGCGAGTTTATCAACTCTGACCGCGAACATTTTGTGCTTGCCACAAAGTACAGCCTCAAAACCCGCCAAGGCGACCCGAACGCCGCAGGCAATCACCGCAAAAACCTCGTACAGTCTCTCGAGGCGAGTCTGAAACGTCTTAAAACCGATTACATTGACTTGTACTGGCTACACGCCTGGGATTTCACCACACCGATTGACGAGGTTCTGCGGGCGCTCGATGACCAGGTGCGGGCTGGAAAAATCTTGCATGTCGGCATCAGCGACACGCCCGCCTGGGTCGTCTCGAGGGGACAAGCGATTGCCGAATTGCGCGGCTGGACACCGTTCACCGCCCTTCAGGTCGAATACAGCCTGATCGAACGCACACCCGAACGCGACCTGCTGCCGATGGCACGCACACTTGGCATCGCCCTCACGCCGTGGGCACCATTGGCGGGCGGGCTGCTGACCGGCAAGTACACCACCGAATCGGCTGCACCAACCGACCTCAAACCTGGCGAACGGGCGCAACGCCTGCAAGAGGGGCAAGGCAGGCTGGCAGACCGCAACCTCGAGATTGCCCGGGTTGTAGACGAGATCGCGCTCGAGACGGGCAAACCCGCATCACAGGTGGCGCTCAACTGGCTGCGTCAGCAATCTGGCGTGATCGTACCAATCGTCGGCTCGAGGCGACCCGCGCAGATCGCGGAGAACCTTGAAGCTGTCACCTGGAAACTCGAGGATTCGCAGGTGGAACGTTTGAGTGCGGTCAGTGCCATTGAGTTGGGCTTCCCGCACCAGTTCTTGGCTTCACCTGGAGTCCAAGACGTGGTTTACGCTGGAACACGAAACTTGATTGACCTCGAGTAATTGAGAGTCAGAGAACGCCGCTTGGAACTGACCGCCCAAGCGGCGTTTTGGTAGACACGAGTTTCAGAACTAGGGCGTTCGTGCTTTGCCAGTTTGCCAAGCTCCAGATTCGCCGCCCGCCCAAAACCATTCACCCATCAAAGGGCGTTGCTCGAGTGCAACCCGAATTAACTCGAGTTCGACCCGAGAGGCAAACCTGGTTTTGGAATGCCACACCTCGAGATCGGCATGTTGACCCGCGCCACGCAAGAAACTGGCGGCACGGTTGATTGCCAAATCAAAAATGGCATCTCGAGCGACAGAGTTCATGACAGTTCTTGAAGCGCCAATTCGCACCAAGCCCGAACCTCATTGCCAAGTGGCAACTTCTCAAGTTGGGTTGCATCGCACCAGACAAACGGTTTGTCCTCGCTGGAGACTAAACCGTCATAGCCAGCTTCGGGACGGGCGAAATAGATCAAATCAATGTGCTCATGCCCCGCACTGATATTCTCGAGTTGAATACCCCTGGGACGGGTCAGTTGACGTGGCAGTTCAGCTTCGGGTGTGTACTCGAGCTTGTCTGTGGCAATCAATAGCACCCGAATGCCAGCTTCCTCGAGCACTTCGCGGATCGCAGCCTCATCAGGAAGTTCATTCGGTTCGATATGTCCACCTGGCGGCAACCATTTACCAAGCTTGCGATGCTGATGCAATAAAACTTGGTGTTGCCAGACCACAAAAACGGCAACTGTGAAATCTCGAGTCAGGCTCATGGGTTCAGCTTAACTCGAGATTTAAGAAACCTTAAGGCACTGATTTATGCCGTTGCAGTCAAGCTCGAAGCAAGTCTTGTTGTCTACCATGCTGGAATTGTTTTGCCTTTAAAGACTTAAGTTGCTATGCTTACTTACGTGAATTTTGTTGTGAATCGTAACTTTAAATCTGTATGCGTTGCCGTGTTGACCATCGTCAGCTTTTTTTTCAGCCACGCTTTCGCCCAAACGCGACCCGCCAAACTGGTGACACGCCAATTGATCTGGCCCCTCGACGGCGCTACCGTCTTTGTCAACGGCAATCAGTTCACCTCCGCATTTCCGCAACGCACCGTGGACTCAAGGGCGTTACTACCACTCCGAGAACTTTCAAAATTGCTCTCGATTTCGCTCGAGCCTATCGCGGGAGCGCCGAGTGCCATTCGCTTTGGCAAACTCGAGATTTTCCCTGATGTGCGCCTGGCGCGGGTTGATGGCAAGCAAGTGTCCTTAACCGAAATTGGCGGGGTACTTGACGGCACATTGTACGTGGCGGTGCGGGTGCTCGACAAAGCCATCAACGCCTCATGGTCGCTTGACGCGATTCAACGCTTGATTACCGTGACCGTCTCGAGAAGCGGCGATAAAGCCCGAGCGCCGGTGGCTCGGTTTTCGACGGACAAACGCGAGTACCGCATTGGTGAACCCGTCAAAATTGTCGAATACAGTTATGACCCTGATGGTAACGGCATTGTTAGTGAAAAATGGACTGGCAAAGAAGAGGCGTACTTTAGCACTGGCATCAAAACCTTAAGTTTACTGGTGATTAACAACAAGGGCATCTCGAGCGATGTTTTTACCCAGCAAATCAAAGTCACGAACGATGTTTTGTTCTCACAACGCGATTATGCGCTGCGGTTTTTTAACATTGGTCGCACTTTCCCAGATTCGGACGTTTTGACCTATCCAACCATTGCGCCCTTCCGCGACGATGACACCACCGCGCTTTTGCTTTCCGATTCGCCCGAAGACCCAGACCGCAGCGGTCTTCTGTACGAGGACACCGTCAATGGTGCGGCGCGTTTGATCGCGTATCACACCAACAGCGCCAGCGGAACGGCACGCTTGCTGGTGCTTGCCACCAACCTCGAGACTTTCGGTGTCACCACCAAAATCAATCGTTTCGGTGAAACCAGCGCCACCACTGTGGTTGCCACCCTGGGACGAGCCAGTTTGCTGGACTTTCTGACCAGCCAAGGACGCGAATCTTTAAACCTCGAGCCAAGCCAGTCCACGCCGTTGTACTTTTCCAATCCGCTCGAGCCTGGGCAGGGTTTGAATTTGATGTTTGACCTCGAAACCAGCGGACGGGTGCAATTGTCAGTGTTTTTTATTGAAGAAAGCCTGATTGCCTCGAGTTTGCCTTATGTCAACACCCCAGAGGTGCTGACCACCTTGCGTTCTTTGCCCGCCTTGAGCCGTGATGTCAGCCATCAACGCGGCACATTTTACGGCGCAATTCGCAGCTTAAGACTCGATTTGTCGCGGGTCAGCCCGCAACAACCCGCCAAAATCATTATTGGCGATGGCAACATGGATCAGCACCTTGTCGGACGCGATGCCTTGACTGGCGACACGATGGTCTTAAAAGGTAATTTTGGTGTGACCTACAAAATTTCGCTCGAGAATGCGATTGGCACGGTTGGAGCGATTGTGCCGCGCGGTGGACCTTACGCCGGTGCGGTGCGGGTGAACGGTGCGTACACCGCCTTGCCCGACAGTGGCGTTTTGTACCGCAAAGACCTGCCCATCTTGTTGTACCGCGCCCTAGAGGGCAAGCTCGAGAACAACCGCATGGAACTCGAGTTTGTGCCTGCCAGTGGGTCTTATTTGCCCGTCAATTTCTTGTTTTACCGTGTCGGTGGTCGTGACATTACTTTGCGGTAAACTTGGTCATGCAGCACGAATTTGAATTTATTGTCATTGGCGCAGGAGCGGCAGGAGCATCGGCAGCCTATCAGCTTGCGAAACGTGGGAAAAGCGTTTTGTTACTCGAGCAATATGCTATCGGGCATGATCGCGGGGCTTCTCAGGGTCACTCGAGAATTTTTAGGTTTGCGTATGACAGCCTCGATTACGCGAAAATGGCAATGCGGTCTTTGGTTTCGTGGCGCAACCTCGAGGCTGACGCTGGCTTAAAGTTGCTGACCATGACGGGTGGACTTGATGTCGGTGCGGCTGGTGCGGCATCACTCGAGGCAACCGCAGAGGGCATGAGCAGTGCTGGCGCAAGTTTTGAACGATTAACCTCGAGTGACCTGATGCAGCGCTTTCCGCAGTGGCACGTGCCTGAACACTGGGTGGCTTTGCATTCACAGGACGCTGGAATCCTCAATCCAACACATTGTACGGAAGTAATTGTTGGGATGGCTCGCGCTCACGGTGCAAAAGTCTTTGAGCACACCAGCGTGACCAAACTCGAGCTTGAGACGAATACTGTTGTGACTTCAAAAGGCAGTTTTTCTGCGGATAAAATCATTGTCGCGGCTGGTGCATGGTTGCCAGAACTCATCCCGAATCTCGATTTAAACCTCAGTATCACGCTCGAGAGTGGTGTGTTTTTCAGACCCAAGAATCTCGAGATGTTCATGCCCGAACGCTTCCCACTTTTTATTGAACACCGTATCGTCACGCCTGAGATGGAACGATTTGATGCCGCCCAAGCGTACGGTTTTCCAGTTTACGGTTTGCCTGGGGTCAAAATCGGTTTGCATCACAGTGGTGAAACTGTTACTGCCAGCAACCGCACGTTCGAGGTTTCAACCCGTACCCTCGAGACATTACAAGCTTGGATGCTCGAGCATCTTCCGGACGCGGCAGGTGAGATTATTCATGCCAAAACTTGTTTGTACTCGAACACCAACAACCATGATTTCTTGATCGACTGGCATTCAGCTTTCAACCCTCAAGGCTCGAGTGACGTGTTGATTGCCAGCCCGTGCAGTGGGCATGGTTTTAAGTTTGCGCCGTTTATGGGTGAATTGCTGGCGGACATGGTGATGGGACAAGCCAATGCGTTTCAGCTTGAGCGTTTTGGGGCGGTTTCGCACGGTATAGACGCTCGAGCTTAACTTTCCACTCTAGGCTAAAGTGGTCGTTCAAACACTCAATGGCTATAGTATTTGACAAGATACTTATTTCGTACTATAACTTTCATCATGAACTCGAGCCAAAAACAACTCGACCTAGACTTGGTCATTCTGGCGGCGCTCGAACACGAAGCCTTGTACGGACTGGAAATCATCAAACAAGTTCATACTCGTACTAACAATGCCCTCGAGTTTAAAGAAGGCAGTCTCTACCCAGCCCTGCACCGACTGGTCAAACTTGGTTGGGTCGAAAGCGAGTGGCAACCCAGCAC
>JANMUC010000585.1:0-6572 GCA_031391225.1 Deinococcales bacterium | reverse complement strand
CGCCGCCGCCAATTTTGACGCGCAATTTGATGCTTTTTTGTTCTTGGGCGCGGGCGCGTTTGCGGGCTTCTTTTTCTTGCTGTTGTGCCTCGAAACGGAATCGTCCGTAGTCGAGTAAACGGCAGACCGGAGGGACCGCGTTGGGTGAAACCATCACCAAATCCAGACCTTTTTCGGTTGCCATTCGCATGGCGTCCCTGGTGTCTACGATGCCAGCTTGATTTCCCTCGTCGTCAATGAGACGTACCTGACGAACTCGGATTTGCTCGTTTATTTTGTGATCCTTGGCTACAACAACCACCTGCCTTTTTCTGCTCGAGCAGTCTTTTGTCTGCGCGGCGTTATCAGTATACCCGTAGTCTGGCTTTTTCAGTAGTGTTTTAAGCTGGATTGCTTAGGGCTTGACTTGAATGCTTTGTCTGACGTGGTACAGTCCAGGTCATGAAACTTGTTTTTCGGGAAAATGGTTCAATCGGTGTTGAAACAAATGGCAAGTACGTGTTGCGCGTTGGCGAGACTGAAACGGTGATTGAAAAGCCGAAGTTTAGCTTGTGTCGCTGTGGGCATTCCAAGAATTTGCCGTTTTGTGACAGTTCGCATAAAGAGGTCGGGTTTATTGCCCCTGCCGCCGAGATTGAACTCGAGTAAAGCTTTTTTAGTGCATGGCACTGCTCAGAAGACTTTACATTAGTCAAGCCAGTTGTTGTTTTTGGCTTGCGGATTGTTTTGAGGTAGCGTTTCTCAATTTCGATGTTCACATGTACAATGTCAGATATACCTCATTCTATTCTGAGGAATTTTTAATAATTTGGCAATTTGAAAAACCGAAAAATGACGTAAAACCGATATGACTCGAGACAAATCTTTTGACAATCACGCGTTTGGTTTTCATTGTAAGTCAGGCATTTTGAATTTAAAATGGCATGCGTATCGCCATTTCAAAACTGTATTGTCCAGCTTGACTCGAGTGAGGGCATGAATCTTCAATCTGGGATTTCAGCCCGTTTGCAACAGATTTTTTTGTGGTCAAGCTCGAGCGTTTTTGTCTTTGCCATGATTGGTTTTATTCTTGACGCCAATTTTAAACCGCTTTGGTTGCTTGGGCATCTGGCTTTTTTTGGTGTTCTCTTTGCAGTAAATCACTTTTTGTATCAGCGTTACTCAGTCAAAAGCACCGGGTTTTTCTTGACTGCCTGCGCCTTGCAGGTGATTTTTGCCTTGTGCCAACAACAAGCCTTCTGGATTCAATACGCACTCGGTGGTGTGATTTACGGTATTTGCGTGATCCCGCTGCTGTTTGTGATCGCCACCAATTTGGGTTTTGCCGGTTTGCTGATTGATTTATTCCTGACTGGAATTATCATTTCGCTTTCCTTCCAACATGGTTTGGGAGCTGGCTTGATCGTGGCTTTTGCCTCGGGGCTGGCAACACTGATTGGTTTTATGTGCTATCAACTTTTTCATGAATTCGCCAGCGTGCAATTTGAGCTTGAGCGCAACGCCACCACCGATGCTTTAACCAAAATTGGTAATCGACGTGCGCTCGAGCAGGATTTTGAACGCTACCAAGCGATTGGGCGGCGCAAAGGAATGCAGTTGGTGCTCTCGAGTTGGGACGTGGACGGTTTAAAACGCATCAATGACGAACAGGGACATCGGGCGGGCGATCAGTACTTGCTGCGCTGCGTGCGGGCGTTGCAACACGCGACCCGCAAGGGCGACGGTCTATACCGAACGGGCGGTGACGAATTTGTTGGGCTGCATTTGGGCTTGACGGCGGGTACACCGATTGTCGAACGGGTGCGCAGCGAGTTTTTCAATGTCTCGGTTGGTTTTAGCGTCTTCACCCAAGAAACACTGGACAAAGCCCTGTCGGATGCCGATGCGCAAATGTACGCCGAAAAACGCAATCGCAAGATCAAAGCTGGACGCAGTACAGGCGAATATTACACTCGAGCCAGCAGTGAAGATTGGTTGTTGCGCAGCTCGGGTATTGAGATTAACGTTCATACCACTGGTATCGACATTTCGGTGCGCAACACTGGTGAAATGCCCGTGAACATCACCAAAGACCATGATGTTGGGCGTTTAACCCTCACACCTGAATTGGATACCAACATCACCTTAGAACTTGATCCTCGAGATTTGAACGGTCGGCTTGGGACGAACGAAAAGCCAAATTAAACCCTATTTACTGGTCACTTGGGATCAGTGGTTGATGCTCAAACGCCGTGCTGAGCGTGACAACCGTGTTGGTTCTCGAGACGCCAGGAATTTGTTTGACGCGGTAGAGCAGTTCCTCGAGCGCCTCGGGGGTGCTGGTACGAACTTTGAGCATGATGTCGGTGTCGCCCGCAACGCTGTAGCATTCTTCGATTTCGCTGAATTGCTTGAAGGTTGGGGCGATCAAAAAGCAACTGGTCGAACCATCGGTACGCACGCTGACAAACGCCAGTACAGGCAAACCCAGGGCGCGAGCGTCCACCCGAGCCGAAAAGCCTTTGATGATGCCGCGCTTCTCGAGGGTTTTAACGCGGGAATGCACGCTGGCGGCACTCAAACCAACGCTAGCCCCAATTTCGGCATAGGTTTGGCGGCTGTCGCGTTGTAGCTCAGTCAGGATGGCTTTGTCGTGTTGGTCTAGGTTGGTCATAAGCTATCGGGGTATTCTAAATGATATTTGGCTATTTTGGCAATAATCCAAATGACATATTGCAAACCAAGAAGCAAAACGATTATTCTTAAGCATGAACCCTGGTTTGACGGTCAGTGCAAGCTTGAGACGTGATTCGTTTTTGATTGCCTTTAGCTTGTTTGCACTGTACATCATCTGGGGCAGCACCTATTTTGGCATTCGCATTGGCGTACAAAGCTTCCCACCGTTTTTCATGAACGCCATTCGGTTTACCCTCGCGGGTGCAATCCTATATGCTGTTTTACGCGCTCGGGGAACCAAACACCCAGTCAAACTCGAGTGGTGGAGCGCGTTTCGGATTGGTTTTTTTCTGATTATCGGCGGCAACACGGGCACAACCGTGGCAGAGAGCCTCGGCGTTGCCAGTGGTCTTGCTGCTACCATCGTTGCCACCATGCCGCTCTGGGCTGCCCTGTGGTCAACACTGTGGGGGCAGCGCCCAAGGATGCTCGAGGTGGCTGGAATGCTGGTTGGTTTGGTTGGCGTGGTCATCCTCAGCCGTGAGGGGAATTTGCAAGGCAACCCAACGGGTGCAATCGTCATGTTTATCGCGCCCATTTTCTGGTCGTTCGGTTCGATCTGGTCCAAACACCTGACGCTGCCGCAAGGTTTAATGGCGAGCGCCACCGAAATGCTGACCGCCGGTATTCTAATGATTCCGATCAGTTTTTTACTCGGTGAACGCATGACCAAATCCCCGTCGCTCGAGAGTGTTTTGGCATTGATTTACCTGATTACCTTTGGGTCTTTGATTGCTTTTAGCGCCTACGTCTACCTGCTGACCAAAGTTCGCCCGACCCTGGCGACCAGTTACGCCTACGTCAACCCTATCGTGGCTGTGATGCTTGGTGTGTTCTTTGGACACGAAAAAATTGGTTTAAACGCTTTTATTGCCATGCCGATTATTTTGAGTGCGGTGGGTTTGGTGGCGTATGCACAAAATCAAAAGCAAATAGCGATTGGCAGATAGCACAAGAATCCGTAGCGGCGCACAGCCGTGCGCTTTGCACACTCGAGAAACAGGAGTAATAACATGAACGGTTCGCATCACAGTTTAGAAAATCTCGAGCAGCAAAGACTCGAGGCTGAGAAATCGTATCTCGAGTTTGTACGGCAACCCGACCTCAGCGCAGGATTGTACGTGTTGCCTGTCGGCGGCACAGACCCGCAACAACCGCACACCGAGGACGAAATTTATGTGGTGCTGGCAGGCAAAGCCCGCATTCAGGTCGGGGAGAGCGACTTTCCAGCAAACGCTGGCGACAGCATTTTTGTTCCAGCCTTTCTCGAGCACCGCTTTCACAGCATTACCGAAGAATTGCGCGTGATTGTCGTGTTCGCGCCAGCAGAATATTTGAGAAAAACCGCATGAAAACCGCCGATGCAGTGCAATTGTTGTTGCTTTCGATGATATGGGGCGTGTCGTTTTTGCTGATCAAAATTGCGGGTGTAAGTTTTCCACCAGTTTGGGTGGCATGTTTGCGTTTGTTGCTTGGCGGAGCGGTGTTGTACGGCATTCTCAAATTCAACAAAGGTAAGATGTTCTCTCGAGAAAATTTGCCTTGGTTGTTGCTTCAAGGCTTGATCGGAAGCGCTTTGCCGTTCACATTTTTTGCGCTGGGCGAACAAACCCTCGACTCGAGCTTGGCTGGTGTTTTGAACGCCACCACTCCAGCTTTTGCTGTGCTGATTGGGGTCTTAATTGGTGACTCGAGTTTGACCCCGCGCCGAATTTTGGGTGTGGCATTGGGTTTTGTGGGTGTGATGATCGCAGTTTCGGGCAGTTTGCAACTCGAGGGTTCACTGCTTGGCGTAACGGTGATTACCGTGGCTTCAATTCTGTACGCCATCGTGCCCTACATTGCCAAACGATTTTTGAAAGGTGTTGACCCGCTCGCCATTGCTTTTGGGCAAGTCATGAGCGCTGGCGTCATGATGATTCCATTTTTGGTGTTCTCAACACCAGGTATTGTCACCTTGCCTGCTGTCGGTTCAATTTTAGTTCTGGGCATTTTTGGCAGTGGCATCGCTTATGCCATGTTTTACAGCGTTTTACCCAGAATCAGCGCCACCCAATCCTCGAGCATCACGTATGTTATTCCAATCTGGAGCATCCTTTGGGGGGCGTTGTATGGTGAGCACATTGGACTCGAGACGCTGGTTGGCATCACGGTTGTCATCTTTGGCGTTATTTTGATCAACACCGACTTTCAATTTACAAGGAAACTGGCATGAACAAACCCGTCCAAACCCTGCAAGCGACCCTCGAGCATCTTGATGATCTCGTGCCGTTGTTCGACGCATACCGTGTGTTTTACAAGCAAATCAGCGATTTGGGGGCTGCCAGAGAATACTTGCAAGCCAGACTCGAGCGTGACGAATGCACGGTTTTCCTGGCATACGATGAAACTCGAGCCGTGGGTTTTACGCTGCTGTACAACACCTTTACCAGCGTTATTTTGAAACCACTGGTGATTTTAAATGACTTGTACGTGATTCCTGACGTTAGGGGTTCACGGATTGGCGAGCGTTTGATTGAACGCGGCATGGCTCATGCGAAATTGGTTGGCGCGGCATTTTTGCGGCTTCGCACCGCGAACGATAATCTCTCAGGACAAAAACTTTATGAACGCAGTGGTTTCGTGCGTGACGAAGTATTTTTGACGTACAACCTCAAACTCGAGGAACAATCATGACCCCAGAAATCAAAACCGTCACGCTTGATCATCTCGAGACTGTCGCGCCACTTTTTGACGCGTACCGAGTGTTTTACAAAGAGGCATCGGATTTGGAACGTGCCAGAAATTTTTTGCTCGAGCGAATCCAAAATGCTGAAAGCGTGATTTACCTGGCGTGTGAGGGTCAAAAACCACTTGGTTTCACGCAGCTTTACCCCAGTTTCTCGAGCGCCAGCACGCAAAAACTCTGGATTTTAAACGACTTGTATGTGATTCCCGAAGCCAGGGGGTTACGGGTTGGTGAGCACTTAATCGAACGCGCCATGCAGCTCGCCCGTGACACCAACGCCAAAGGCGTGATGCTCGAGACGGCACACACAAATTTTTCGGGGCAAAAATTGTATGAACGCATGGGGTTTTTACGTGAAGACCTCGAGTTTCGCACGTATTTTAAGTCCGTGTAAACTTGGTTGATGCCCGAGTACCAACCCATCAAAACCAAACTCGGCATTTTACGCTCGAGAGACGCGCTGCACCTTTCAAACCTCGAGTTCAAACCGTTCGAGAAAACCCTGGTTTTAACTGGTATTTTGGACGCGAGGCACAGCAGCTCCCACCTCGAGCAAGACTTGCAATTTACCTTGCGGTTTTTCAGTGTTGTGGCACTCGAGGTCACAGATCTTGATTCGTTTCATGGCGATCTCTCGAGTAGCTTTGACGTGGTCTTAAACTCGAGTTGGTTTGAAAATGCGGGTGGCAACGTCATGGCGGGTCACAAGCATTACCAGATTATTGAACACCATCACATTTTGGGCATCATTGCGGACGGTTTTAAATTCGAGATTGCTTAACCCAGGCTGTAATTAAGCCTTGCGCCAATCACCAAAAATCCGAGTTTGGCATAGCAAGCTCGAGCGCCCTGTTCTTCCACCGAAAGCCATACAGCCTCTGCGCCAGCCTCAAAACCCTCAGCTATTAATGCGCTCGAGACACTGCCCGCCACCCCATGGCGACGCGCACCTGGGATGGTCGTCACGCCTTGCAACTCGGCAAGTTCAGTTCCAAGCATTGTTCCCACGCCAGCCGAATGAGCCTCAAGAAATCCCAGTGCCGCACGCCGACCTTGACGAATCTGATTGTGCCAAGCTGTAATTTGATCGCTCGTTGGTGGGTCGGTGCTGTAACCAAAACCTTGGGTT
>JANMUC010000497.1:0-14446 GCA_031391225.1 Deinococcales bacterium | reverse complement strand
CTTTTTTCGCAACTTTTCAAAATCTCGAGCACTAAAAACTCGAGTAAAGGATGTTTTGATGAAATACATTTTTGTCACCGGTGGCGTGGTTTCAAGTCTTGGCAAAGGGGTAGTCACCTCGAGTTTGGGTGCGTTGCTTCGCGCCAGAGGACACCGAGTTGCTGCGGTCAAGATTGACCCGTACATTAACCTTGACGCTGGCACAATGCGCCCCTACGAACACGGCGAGGTTTTTGTCACCGCTGACGGCGCAGAAACCGATCTTGACCTGGGCAATTACGAACGTTTCATGGACATTGAAGTCAAACGCGCCAGCAACATCACCACAGGTCAAGTCTATAAATCCGTAATCGAAAAAGAACGCGCTGGCGAATATTTATCGCAAACCGTTCAAGTCATTCCGCACATCACCGACGAAATCAAAGACCGCATCCGTCGCGTGGCGCTCGAGGTTCAAGCCGACATTTGCGTGATTGAAGTCGGTGGCACGGTGGGCGACATCGAAAGCCTGCCATTCCTCGAGGCAATCCGTACCATGCGTTTTGACGAGGGTTACGAAAACACTGCGTACATTCACCTGACGCTTGCACCAACCGTTTCTGGCGGCGAGGTCAAGACCAAACCCACCCAGCACAGCGTTTCTGCCCTGCGCGGTGTTGGAATCACCCCAGATTTTGTGATGGTGCGCAGCAAAACTCCACTCGAGGATGACGTGCGCCGCAAAATTGCGCTGTTCACCAGCGTTGACCCCGAAAGTGTCTTCTCCAGTTTTGATGTCGAATATTTGTATGAAGTGCCGCTCGCGCTCGAGGCTCAAGGTTTGGGACGCGCGGTCGAAAAGCGCTTAAAGCTCGAGAAAATCCCGCCCAGTCTTTCTTTCTGGCATGACGCGATCAAAAAACTTAAAGACCCCGCCTTCGAGGTTAATATTGCTTTTGTTGGCAAATACGTGGCAATGGGTGATGCCTACATCAGCATTCTCGAGGCATTCCGTCACGCTGGGATTTACCATAACGCCCGCGTCAACATCAATTGGATCAACGCCGAAGAACTCGAGCCTGAAAACGTTAATGCTGCTTTTGCTGGCATGGACGGCATTCTGGTTGGACCAGGCTTTGGGCATCGCGGCATTGAAGGCAAGATTCTAGCCGCCAAATATGCCCGAGAAAACAATGTTCCGTACTTTGGGATTTGTCTCGGAATGCAAATTGCCGTCATCGAATTTGCGCGTCATCAAGCCAAACTCGAGGGTGCGAACAGCATCGAATTCGACGAGTACAGCAAACACCCCGTCATTGGTTTAATGCCAGAACAACTCGAGGTTGCAGGCATGGGCGGTACGATGCGCCTTGGCGACTGGAGTATGCAAATCGTTCCAGGTACGTTGCTCGAGCGGGTTTACGGGTCTAAGGATGTGCTCGAGCGCCACCGTCACCGTTACGAGGTTAATCCGGCTTACGTCGAAACCTTGAAAGAGGCAGGACTGGTGGTTTCGGGCTTGACCAAAGGCAAACTCGAGCGCGGTGCTGGGCTGGTCGAAGCGATTGAGTTAGCCGACCATCCGTTCTTTTTGGGCTTGCAAGCACACCCAGAATTTAAATCCCGCCCAATGCGTCCAAGCCCACCGTTTAAGGCATTTATCGGTGCGGCGCTCGAGTTTAAAGGTGTTAAAACCCAACTTGAACGCAACACTGAAAGCGTCTAAGATTTAATCATGACCGCGTTTTCGACGCAATCAAATCCTGAACCAAAACCGTACCGTTTTACGGTTGAGGAATTTGAGAAACTCGAGTTTTCTGACCCAGAAGCTCGAGTTGAATTGCTGGACGGAGAAATTTTTGAGATGAGTCCAATTGGTGAGAATCACGCTTTTGAAACGTTTAAACTTCAAGAAATTCTGGATGCTGCCAGTCAAAAACGTTATTTGATTTGGAATCAAAACCCAATCCGACTCTCCAATCGTTCGCGTCCTCAACCCGATTTGGTGCTGCTCGAGCCACCCTTAAAACAATACAAAGGCAAGTTGCCCGAACCCGCCCAGATTGGTTTGCTGGTCGAAGTTGCAGACTCGAGCCTCTGGTGTGACCGAAACAAGAAATTGTCACCGTATGCCAATGCTGGAATTCAAGAGGTTTGGATTTTGAATTTGAAAGCCAGTGAACTCGAGGTTTACCGCGAACCCAACGAAGACGGGTACGGTATGAAACAGACGTTGAAAGCGGGGCAAACGGTCACGCCATTGTGTTTGGGTGTCGCTGTGAACTGGTGGGATGATGAATCTTGAAGCTCGAGATTCGTGAGTTTGAGATAGAAGACATTTCGTATTTGTGGCGAACCATGAATGTCTTTCTGCGAGATCAACGTCTGATTGGGTTTCGTCCCGAATTTGAAACAGAACAAGAACAAAATGAACATCTGGTTCGAGATCGGTGGACAGCAATTCTTGATGGGCAAGTCGTTGGATTTTCGCAATTCTGGAAGTTCAATAACAAATATTTTATCTTCGTTGCTGTTCTGCCCGAAGCTCGAGCACATGGCATTGAAGATGTTCTGCTTGAACGAGCCATCGCTGAAGTTCAAAACACAAATCTCGATCCTGCTCATAAAATTGCGTCTTGTGAAGTGAAAATCAAATCTAAATCAGTATTGTCCAGGCTTAACTTGTACAACTTTCAGTCGTCCCAATTTCACGATCTTGAGCAACGTCTGAAGCTTGAAAACATAAAATTCGCAACCCTTGCCAATTTTTCAGACACACCCGAAACTCGAGAAAATCTGTACCAACTTGTGCGCCAAAGTGTTGAAGACGATGCAGGGTTTGAAGGTGAATTTGAAACTTTAGAGCAATTCAACGAATATATCTGGAAAATTTACTGGGACGCTCGAGACAACTGGGTTTTGGCAATTGATGGCTCGAGATTCGTTGCACTTGCAGGAGCTTATGAATTCGAGAAAGTACATGTAAGTAATAATGAAATGCTTTGGCGAACAGGTCTAACTGGTGTAGCTCGTTCACATCGTGGACGCGGATTGGCACAAATTGTAAAAGCCAAAAGCACTCAGAAAGTGCTCGAAGTGGCTCACATTTTATTACCAACCATAATCGAGACTTGCAATGACTCGGGAAATGCTGCGATGCTTGCCATTAATCACAAACTTGGTTTTCAATATGTCGGAGATCGTTACTGGCTCGAGTTGATTGTTGATTGATTCTGGTTCTCGATCCTCAAAGATTTGAGTTTTCCAGTCGGGGTTGAATTCGGCGAAGAATTCAGGGTATAATTCGGCGAATGCCGCAGGGATACCGAATTGTTTTCGCCCGAAATTTCCAAGTTTGCCTTGGATTTATCCCAGTCAAACATCACCGTGTCATCCGAGACGCAATCCTTTTACAACTTCAATTCAGCCCAACGCTTTTAACCCGCAATCGCAAACAACTCGACCCAGAAATTTACGGTGCGCCCTGGGAACTTCGTTGCGGACCTCAGAACTGTTACCGTGTTCTGTACGATGTTGTTCAACTCGAGCATGACGAAAATGCACAAGGACAAAATAAAGAACCCGATGAAGTGCATGTGTTATTGGTCGGTGAAAAAATTGGCGAGCGGTTGATGATTGCGGGAAAGGTGGTAGATGATGAAACTGATTTCGATTTCTGAAGCAAAAAACAAACTTTCGAGTATTGTTGACGAAGCGATTCGCACTCCAGTCGTCTTGACACGTAACGGCAAAGCAGTTGCCGTGGTGATCGCACCAACCGATGAAGACGATCTCGAGCGACTGGTTCTGTCACGTTCGCAAGGATTGCATCGTTTGTTGCAGGAAAGCCGTGAACAGATTGCCAAAGGTGAAACTTTGACAATAGATGAAGTATTCGCACATTTAAAGAGCTAACTCGAGAGAAAACAATACGAAACATTATCTGCTGTAATTCGGTGCTTCTTGCGTGATCGTCACATCATGCGGGTGCGATTCGATCAAGCCCGACATGGTAATGCGCGTAAATTGAGCCTCGAGCCTTAAAACCTCAATGTCGCTCGAGCCTGTGTAACCCATTGCGCTGCGCAACCCGCCGAGCATTTGGTAAATTACTTCAGAAACCGCGCCTTTAAACGGCACGATGCCTTCAATGCCTTCGGGTACAAATTTGCGTGACCCAGATTGAAAGTACCTGTCGCTCGAGCCTTGACTCATCGCGCCAGAACTGCCCATGCCACGGTAGGATTTGTACTGTCTGCCGTCACGCAAGATCCGTTCGCCTGGGGCTTCTTCCGTGCCTGCGAACATGCTGCCGATCATGACGCTCGAAGCTCCCGCAGCAATGGCTTTGGGCACGTCGCCTGTTTGCTTAATACCTCCGTCAGCAATAATTGGAATACCTGATTCGGCGGCTTCGGTGGCAGCCTCGAGAATCGCTGTGATTTGGGGAACGCCCACGCCTGTGACGACTCGAGTGGTGCAGATCGAGTTGTGGACAATGGTGTTGTTGGCAATAAAACTATGGGTTGAGCAGTCAACTTCGATGTCGTAGACTGCTACAGTTTCAAATGGCGGGTGGGTCTCGAGGTTTTTGACGATTTGGTATTTTTCGGTGAGGCGTTTTGCAAATGATTTATTTAATCTTGCGCGATATGTTTCACGGCAATTCTCGAGCAATGCGCCTTCTAATCCGCCAACGTCGGGTGCATTGGTTTCAAGATTTGGAAACGAGCCATACACTTGTTGGCATAACACCGCAAACAATTCAACCAGTGGGTAAGAGGTATTTCTAAACTGAATGCGGTCATCGTTGCCAACAAAGCCGTCGCTGTCAATCAGTCCGTCAAGTAGCCCATGTTGGAACTCGAGGTCGCCACAGAAAAATTGTTGGGGCAAATGTTTTTCGTGACGTTTTCCAAATTGTGCCAGGAGTCTTGCCCAAGGCAATGAAAAAAAGTAAATTCTGATCATGTTGCTAGTCAGTCTTTTGCTGGCGCGAACCCCTGAAACTCTTTCCAGAGCATCTAATAGTTTGTCGGCGATCTCATGCTCTTCGAGCGAAAAATACCAATCTACACGCCCAATTTCAGTTTTTCCTCTGTTTAAGAATGCGTGACCGTCGCCAAGAAACGTTCCAAAAATATAACCAAGATCATAGCTTTGCTGAATTTTGGTGTTGTATCGAGCCTCGAGCTTATCGTGTTTTACAGCGTAATCGTGCAAATTGATTTCAAGAATTTGGGGTAGTTCAAATGAAATATTTCGTGGTAAAAGCATTACATCATCTGTTGCATTTTCAAGATGCTTCCAAGTGTATTTGCTTTGTCCTAGACGTGTGGGTTTCTCAAGGAGTTTTACATAGCCTTTACTGCTAACCGCACTGTTGTTCACGGTGCTCAGATCACCAACAAAAAAACGATGATCTGGTGTGGCTCGAGTCTCGCTGTACCATTGCGTGTGGCGTAAGGTCATGACTTCTCGAGTTCCCGTGCACCAAGCATTTACGACACTGACTGGTAAGCCGTGCATGTTGATAACACGTTCGCCAATTTGAACATTTTCAATGTTTTTGTAAGTACCGTTTGCCATCAAAACCCGAGTTCCAGCCGCAAAGCATCCGGGTCCAATCCCGACCTTTATCGCGTCCACGCCGCGTTCAATCAAGGCTCGAGCGCCTTTTGCGGTGGCGACATTCCCCGCGATCACGTCCACATTCGGGAAACGATTTTTCAGGGTTTCGACCCCCTCGAGAATGTTTTTGCTGTGACCGTGTGCCGAATCAAGCACCAGAACGTCCACGCCAGCGTCCACAAGCGCTTTAGAACGGTCTGCAAAGTCTTTGCTGATGCCAACAGCCGCCGCCACCAACAAGCGCCCGAGTTTGTCTTTTGCAGCATTCGGGAATTGAATCCGTTTTTGCAAATCTTTGATCGTGATTAAGCCCGTCAATTTGCCGCTCGAGTCCACCACCAGCAATTTTTCGATTTTGTTGTGCTTGAAAACCTCTCGCGCTTGCTCGAGGGTTGTGCCTGTGGGAACGGTTACAAGATGATCGCGGGTCATGACTTCGCTGACAAGACGTTGATAATCTTCTTCAAAACGCAAATCGCGGTTGGTGATAATGCCAATCAGTTTTCCAGCTTCATCAATAATCGGCACGCCCGAAATGCGGTATTCGCGCATTAAATCCTCGGCGTCTTGCAAAATAGCAGTCGGCGGCAGCGTGATTGGGTCAACAATCATGCCCGATTCGCTGCGTTTGACCTTGCGCACCATTTCCGCCTGAGCCTCGAGACTCATGTTTTTATGAAGCACACCAATGCCGCCAGCCCTTGCCATAGCGATTGCCATTTTGGTTTCGGTCACGGTGTCCATCGCGCTCGAGACGAGTGGTGTTTTAAGGCGAATGTTACGGGTCAGTTGCGTCTCGAGGCTGACCAAATCTGGGGTGATCTCGGAGTACGCGGGCAGCAGCAGCACGTCGTCGAAAGTTAAACCCTCGAGTGCAAATTTATTGGCTGGGTTAAAGGCAGTCATCACGGCTAGCATACCGTTTCTCGAGGGTTGAACTGAAATGGACATGGGATTCTTGTGTTCACTGCTTGAAATTGATAGCCTCGCGTTGATGTCACGCCGCAGCCAACAATCCCAAAATCCTCGAGCCATGCGTCGATTCCGAGAGTGGGAAGTGGATCAAGTGTTCTTGCGGCGTGTCGGTGGGCGAATTCAAGCCAATGTTTGGACCGTCTCGAGCGAGAACGAGGTGCAAACCGAACGTTGGTTCACGCCGTCCAGCGATCCTGTGACAGCATTGCGTTGGTTGGGCGATCAAGTCGCCGCCAAAGGCACAGTGCAAACCGCACACAACGTTCGAGTTCGTTGGGCGCGGGATGAAACCTTTCTCGAGAATCTGATTGATGATGCCGCGCTCGAGGATGAATTTCGGGATGCGTTTGAACTTGGTATTCAAGATACTCGAGATACACGGCGTTAAATCTAAGCTTCAACAAGAGGCTGATAGGCGTTAGGATTATCAAACCCCGCAATCCAAGCCACAGATTGACGGCATGAACGCATGAACGGTGGAACGCGCAACACATACTGATGCGCGGTGCTTGGGCAGATGACGGCGACGATCACAATGTCTTCGTCGTCATCCAAAGGAATCCGAATCAATTTGCGTTCGCCTCCAGCATCTTGGTCACGGTCTAAAATCAAACCACCAACCTCGAGCATCAAGCGCTCATACCCGACACGCTCGAGCATGATGCGGCGCATCTCGAGGTTTTCTTCGAGCAGCACGGCTTGCCCTGAAATGGTTTCGGGATAAAACGCGATGCGTTCGGTAATATGCACGCCTTCCCAGTGAAGCCGAATTTGCATTTGGCTTGGCAGACCTCGCAAACCACTGCCTGCCATTTCAAGCGCACTGAAAATTTTGGTGCTTTCGGGAAGCTCGAGGATTTGGGCGCAACCACTGATGTCTAAGAATCGAGTCTCGAGCCGTTCTGGCACTTGTTGCAATTGAATACAGTTACTGAGGTTTAAACTGGCGCACTGCAAGCCGTCAGGAAGCCAATCCAGTGTGGTGTTGGCAAAATCCAGCGCACCAGAGACGCGCATGTTTTCCCAGCCCCGACCTGCCAGCAGCAACTTGAGAGCCTCGAGTGCCGAGATTGCCTCGTTTGTTTCAAGATTCTGTTGGGGCAAGCGAATTTTTTGCATTCCGCCACGGGCAAGGATGGCGTACATTTAGTCCTCCACCCAACGGTTGGCATCGGGGCGGTATTCGCGTTGCATCCACACTTTGTAAACACCTTGCTCGAGGGTTATCGCACGGTGTTCTTCGTGTACCAATGTGGCTTTTGGTGCACGAATCTCGAGGTAGGTTTCAGAATCGAAGCTGTACATTTGAGCCTGGTTAGGCTCTAAGATTCGGTGGCTGTGACCTGTGACTTCACCTCGAGCCAAGATCACGCCTGGTTTGGTTGTTGCACTTCGTGGCAGTTGGGGAACTCGAGCGAGCAGTACGTCTCCGTGGCGATATAGCATGATGTCTTCCTTTCTCGCTGGTGGTTATGTTGATTTTGCTCTAATGCGTTTTGTCTGCTAAATTATGATAACAGCAGAATACAATTTTTGCAAATCTGCTTCAAAGTCTCCTCAATGAGTTTCTCACCAACGCTATTTTAGAATTTAAGTTCAGCTTAGAACGCAAAGGAGCAGTCATGATTCAATCAGATTACGCATTCACGCAAAGTATTCTTCCCATCGGCTCGAGTGGCGCAACCGATATGCTTCTGCGTTTTCGAGTCCAAACACCGACCAAACCACGGCGTAAACTGAATATTTCCCTGGTGATTGACCGCAGCGGTTCGATGGCGGGAAGTGCCTTGCAACATGCCATCAAAGCGGCTCAAGCCGTCATTGATGCGCTCGAGCCAACCGACATGATCAGCGTGGTGGCATTTGATGACCATGTTTCCACCGTGATCGCGCCGCAATTTGCCACCGACCCCAAAGCCTTAAAAGAAAAAATTCGTGGCATTCGGGCGGGTGGTACGACCAACCTTTCGGGCGGCTGGCTCGAGGGTTGCAAACATGTTAAAAGTCAATTTGACCCGCAAGCCATCAACCGCGTGCTGCTATTAACCGATGGTCATGCCAACGAGGGTATCACTGCTCCCAAAGTCTTAATCAAAACCGCCAGTGAAAAGCTCGAGGAAGGCATTATCACCACCACCTTGGGCTTTGGCAACGGCTTTCAAGAGGATTTGCTGGCAGGTATGGCTCGAGCAGCAAACGGCAACTTTTACTTTATTCAAAACACCGACGAGGCTGCCCAAGTCTTTCAAATCGAACTTGACACCATGAAATCGGTGGTCGCGCAAAATTTGATTGTGACATTCAGTTTGCACAACGGGACAAGACTGTTAAATACCTTGACCCTTGCGCCGCTCGAGACCAAAAATGACGTGTACACCATTGCCCTTGGAGATATTTTTGACGGCGAAGATAAGTTGCTGGGGTTAACACTGGATTTACCAGAATTACTTAAAGCCGGAACGCTCGAGGTTTTGACGGGTAGTTTTAGCGCCGATACCATCGAAAATGATGCGATTCAAAGTGATACTGGCACAATCAACGTTTCGGTTCAGGTGGGCAGCGTCGAAGAATCTGCCGCAGCAGCCCCGACAGGCATCAAGGTCGAACTGGCACGTTTAAAAATCGCTCAAGCCAAAGAAAAAGCCTTGGAATTCACCGATCAAAACAAATACAGCGAAGCCGAAAAAGCGCTTCGTGACACCATGAATGACATTCGTGCTCAAGGCTTGCACGAAAATTACGAAATTTCTGAAGAACTCGAGCAACTCGAGTATTTTGCCTCTCGAGTTGCCAACAAGAACATTTCCAGCAACACCCGTAAAGAACTGCGCGACCAAAGTTTCCAAGGTCTAAGCCGCAATCGTTCCGACCTTTCGGGACGCGGTGTCGAAACCACAGACGAAATTCGTAGGTTGACCGTGGTTTCTGATGTGGGTGCAGGCATCGAACTTGAGTGTGTGCGTGAAAACGGCAAACTCAAAATTAAAGTCAACAGCACTCATTACGACTCGAGCCTCAACGTTCAATTCCCACGCGCCATCCGCACCGAAGGTGTCAAATACGTGGTTGAAGACCTCGAGCGTTCTAACGATGGTACGTTCTACCGCGCCAAAGGCAACATTTCACGCCTCTTGCGTCCAGGCGAAACCGACACCTTCACCGAACCTCAAAGATCCAAAATCGTGCGTACCGGCAAAGCCAGCAGCGCCCCAGCCACCGCCGCCGATCTCGAGGTCACCAGTGACACCACCGATGCCGTGCTGGTGCAATGCGTCAAAGATGGCAGCAAACTTCGTGCTCGAGTTGTATCAGACGGTTTTGAACCCACTTGGAACATGCGATTCCCGCGTTCTATCCGTGAGGACGGTATGTTGTACGTGGTGGATGAGGTCATGACTGCGCCAGATGGAAAGTCATACATAGCTTGCGGCAAGATCAAACGCTTTGAGCAAGTCTAAAGGGCATCAAAAAAGGCTCAAGAGACAAGCTTGAGCCTTTTAAAGCATTTCTCGAGTTTTACTTGGTCTTGCCTGCCAACAAATCTTCGGCTTGCTTCTGGGCTTTGTCGAGCGCGTCTTTGGCGCTGGCTTTTCCCGCCACAGCTTCTTTTATTGCCGTCTCGAGGATGTTAAACCGGATGGCTTCCCAATCGCTAATGCGCGGCTCGAAAGCGGCGTAACGGGCTTGTTTCACGACCAATAACGCATCAGGGTTTTTGGCAGCGAAAGCTTTGAATTCGGCGGTGTCTTGCGCCAGGTCGCTCGAGGGAACATAACCCGTTTGGGTGGCAAAAATCGCGCTGTTGCGGGGCTGCATGGCAAAGTTCAAGAATTTAGCGCCCAGTTTTTGCTGTTCAGTGCTGGCGTCTTTGAAAATAACAATGTGCGTGCCTTGAATCAGTGCCGTACCAGGAGTGCCACGTTTCGCGCCCGGCATGGTGGTGATGCCGAGGTTAAATTTGGCGGCGCTCTTGTAAAATGGAATGCCCGCACTGGTGTCAAAGCTCATGCCGTACGTGTCGTTCAGTTGTCCGTTGATAAAACCAGAGGTTATCGGCTTGGCGGCTTTGTCTTTGACAAGATCAAGCAACCAATCGAGGGTTTTAATGGCAATAGGCGAGTTCAGCACGATCTTTCCTGTGGCATCATAATCGCCGCCCAACGTAAAGAAAAGAGGCGCAAAGGTGCTGGCTGAGGGCGTAAACCAGAATGCGGGTTGACCTGTTTTTCCCGACAATTCTCGAGCTGCGCTTGCCATTTCGGAGAGTGTTTGCGGAATTTTGACGTTATTCTTGGCGAACAAATCTTTATTCACGTATAACAATTGCACGCTTTTGTTGAATGGCGCACCGTAAATCGTGCCATTAAAAGTCGCGGCTTTGACAAAAATTTTGGTCAAAAAGTTAGAGCGAAATCCGAGCTTGGTCAAATTGGCGAGTTTGTCATTTTCGAGGTACAACGCCATGTTATTCTCGAAAGCTTGCGCCATCGTCGGAACTTTGCCCGCCGCAAATGAGGCTTTCAGTTTGGTGGACAGGTCTGTGTAATTGCCTTGCGGAATCGGCATGACGCACAGTCCTGGGGTTGTTTTGTTAAATTCGGCTGCCAGAGCATTCACCACATTTTGCTGGCTGGCGCTGGTGAAACCATGCCAGAATTCGGCGGTCACTTTGGCAGTCGCACATTGTTGTTTGACCAATTCGGCTGGCGTTTGTTGCGCCTGAACGGTCACGGCTGCAACGGCAAGTCCTGCGCCTAATAATGCTAATTTTTTCATAGACACCCCTTTTTTAAAACTCGAGACGGCACAGCGGTTCTGTGCTTTGTCATACTTCGAGCACAGTGTACCAAGTCTTGTGTCAAGAACTGGTGAGCCAATAACTTTGCCCTAATCCGATTATGATGCGCTAGGTTCTGAGAAGTGATACTTTAAATGAAGTTCTACGTTTGCCCAAGACGGGCGTAAAGGGAGGCAGGATACGGATGACGAATAATCCGATTTTTTGGTTGTTTATTGGCGGCTTGTTGTTCTGGATTGCAGAATGGATTTACGATATTTATCTGTGGCGGCGCAATCAAGCCAACAACGCGCCACTTGTTTCTCGAGCCTCAAGCGCCGAAGCCCAAGCGCTCTCGTTGAAATCCGATTTGGAAACCCATCAATCCAAACTTAAAGCGTTTGATTCGCAGGTTTTGGATTTGCACACTCGCTTAAGTTCCGCCCAGGCGTTAGCGTTGGAGCACGAGCAAAAATCTTCTGGGGCACTCGAAGAACTCGAGAAATTGAAAGCCAAAATGGCGAGCATGATTGACAAGAAAACGGCGGATGCATCGCTTGCCGAAGTCAACAGTTTGAAAGCCCAATTGCAATCCGTCAACCAAACCATTGACAGTTTAAAACCGAGCGCCGAAAAAGCCGCCAATCTCGAGTCTCAAATGGCGAAGTTAAAATCTGGTTTTGAAGGTTCGGTGCAAAAGTCCGAACTTGACGCAGCGAATGCCGAAATTGCCAGTCTCAAAGCCAGGGTTCAAACTTACAGCGAACAGACTGAAGCTTTTATTTTAGCCAAAACCCGTATCACCTTTCTCGAGTCCGAACTCGAGGTTTCAAAAAGCAAATTGACCAGCGATCTCGAGGCGAGTAAAGCCAAATCGGGATCACTCGAGGCTGAAGTCAACAAACTCAAAGCCGACGGCGTGCTGCTGATGAAAGACCGTCTCGCACCGGCGCTCGAGAGAATCCAATTTCTGGAATCCCAACAGGGTCAACCCAGCGACTCGAGCGATTCGGCAGATTTGCGAGCCAAGCTGGCATCAATGGAACTCGAGCAATCAGAGTTACACGCCAAAATCTCGAGCTTGAGCGCTGAAACCCAAACCCCGCAAGCCTCTGCTTCGGGTGGTTCTGGGCAAAACGACCGAATTGCTACACTCGAGTCTGAACTTTCGCACGCCAAAAGCCTTGCGAATCACAGTGCGGCAGACATGGCGGGTTTGAAATTGCAACTCGGGCAAGCCAATGAGCAGATCGCAGCACTTAGAGTCAACTCGAGCAAGCCTGGCGAAAGCTCAAGCAACCAAAACGACGAAATTGCCAATCTCAGAGCCGAACTCGCAGCTTTAAAGTTATCACCCAAAGCCCCAGTTGACCGTGACAAACTCGAGAAAATTGATGGCATTGGTGACGTGTACGAGCACCGTCTAAACTCGGCGGGCATTTGGACGTTCGCGCAACTTTCGCAAATGAGCGTCGAAGCCATTCACAGTCTAATTCAAGCCGAAGATTGGCAAAAAATCGAACCCGAAAAGTGGATTCTCGAGGCGGCGGAACGTGCGAAGGCGAAAGTCGCATCATGAGTCAGGCTTACACGCCCGAAGTCCGTCGCAGCAAACCGTACCCGTTTCATCCCGTCAAAATCGCGGGGGCGGCACTGTTGGGTTTGGGTGCGATCTTCGCAGGGTTGCTCGGTAACCCGTCGGTTGCCACACCAACGATTGACCTCAACCCGCCCGCCATCACGGGCATAACTTTGACCAGTCCCGTCAATTTGGTGGGGCAAGGCACACCAAATGCCAAATACAATTTGTTTGTCAACGGCGAAAACAAAGGAACAGTGACCGTTGGCAACGACGCCGCCATCAACCAGCAACTCGAGCTTCCAAGCGGCGAGGTAAAAGTGCAACTGAAATCCTTGACCGCGCCAACCGTCCAATCGAATATTCTTGACCTCAACATTGCCGCCCCAAGCGTTGCGGTCACACCCGTGATTCTCGAGCCGAAAATTCAAGCCAACGGTTTCTTACCCAACGCAGCATTTACCCTTCGCGGCACGGGCAAGCCAGGCGAAGAACTCGAGATTTTTGACGGTGCAAAATCCCTCGGGCGGGCAATGGTTGCCGCAGATGGAAGTTGGAGTTTTGGTGTGGACGCCCCCACCCCAGGCGATCACGATTACAGCGTGGTTGGCAGTTCAGGCTCGAGTTCGCTGTTGACCCTCAACATCAGTGAAAAAGGCAAATCAGGTCCAGCCTGCCCTTGCAAGTTGCGCTTTAGTTTCACCAACCCCAAAACCGTGGATGCCAAAGTGACATTGCTGCAAAACACCACAAATCTAGGGAGCAAAGCAGGCACGTCTGCCAATTGGCTTCAAATGCCCTCTGGCGAGTACGGCTACACCGTGGAGCGTGAAGGTTACGGCACGTTCACTGGCAAAGCCATGTTGCCCAAAAACCGATCAATTTCGGTGTACTTAAATCCGATCAAGAAATAGTCGTGCAGAGCAGGATAATTTTGGTTTCTCGAGTGAATGTTTCATTCTTGTTTTAAAATGAATTGGACCAAAGGCGACCGTCATGGTCGCCTTTCCTTATGGAAAACCTCGAACCAGCCGTTCAATTGACGCCAAACCAAGAGGCGCTTTGGTTATTATGGAAGCTCGAGCCTGACAACCCGACGTATCACATTGGGGCGGCGGTACGTGTTGACGGGAATTTAGACCTCAAGCGCCTTCAAAAAGTTTGGCAGGAGGTAACTCGGCGACATGATGCGCTCTCGCGGCGTTTTGAACTGCGGGATCGCAAGCCAGTTCAAGTGTTTTCCAAAGCTCACGCGGACGGCTTTGAAGTTCGAGCGACACCTCCAAGCAGCCTCGAGCAAGTCTTGCAACAACCCTTTGACCTCGAACATGGTTTTGTCGCCCGACTGGTGATCTGGCGCGAATCGGAGGCTTGGATCATGGTTTATGCCATGCACCACATCGTGGGCGATGCCTGGAGCGCGGGTTTGATCGCCAGAGACATAGAACAACTCTATGCAGGACAAGCGCTGTGCGCCGCAAAAAGTTATCTCGAGTTTGTCACGG
>JANMUC010000494.1:0-14123 GCA_031391225.1 Deinococcales bacterium | reverse complement strand
GGTGGCTGGGGGCGTTGGCGGGATTGGTTGTGTGGTTGCAGGAGGGGTTGGTGGACTTGGTTGAGTTAGCACTGGAGAAGCTGGTTCGCTGGTTGTTGGTGGATTTGGTGCTGTCAGAACTGGTGGCGCAGGCTCAGTGGTGGTTGGTGGCATTGGCGTTACAGGTTCGGCTGTCGCCACCGGATTTGCAGGCTCGAGTGTGGCTGGTTGACTGGGTGCAGGTGCACACGCCAGCATTGAGGCGGTCAGGAGCATGACACTGATAAAACCAAATTTTTTTTGCATAAATATTCCTTTCGTGCGGAACACTTTTACATTGTACAGCTTTCATTCTTTAACCCATTCTTCGAGCAGATTAAAGCTTTGATAGACGGTTATTTTCGCAATTCATTCACTGCAATATCCCAAGCTCGAGATGCTGTAACCAATTGTGGTCAGAATTTGTCGTCTTCTTATGTCATGCTGATTTGATGTACGACCCTTCAATGCGTGTCTTAACGATCCTCGAGTTATTGCAAGTCCGTGAACGCGTGTCTGGTTCGGAATTGGCGGCGTTGCTCGAGGTCAGCGTTCGTACCGTGCAGCGTTATATTGCGCGGTTGCAAGATTTGGGTGTGCCCGTTCAGTCCACACGTGGTCCTGGGGGCACGTATCACTTAAAACCTGGTTTTCGACTTCCACCCATGATGTTTGGTACTGAAGAAGCGTTCGCGCTGGCGCTCGGTTTGGATGCGCTGTCTTACCTTGGCTTATCCGAGGTTGCCCCTGCCAGTGCCGCGGTCAAAGCCAAACTCGAGCGGGTTTTACCAACCACAGTCTCGAGTCGGGTACAGGCTTTACGTGATGTTTTGATTCTGGAGCGTCCAAAATGGATTAGCGATGCCGATATTGGATTGTTGATGCAGATCGCCACGGCAGTACAAGCAAGTCGTCGGGTACAAATCGAGTATAGCACTCGAGATGCCAGCATGAGTATAAGAACCATTGAGCCTTACGGTTTGATGCAGCACAGCGGACGTTGGTTTTTGGCGGGGTTTTGTTGTTTGCGCCGTGCCCAGCGTTTGTTTCGGGTAGATCGCATCAAGAACGCCGAGGTTACTCAAGAAATCTTTGTCGCACCAACTGATTTTGACTTGCGTGATTTTGTCCAAAAGAGTCTCGCCTCAGTGCCCACGCCATTTCTGATCGAGGTTTATCTCGAGGCGACACCCGAATATCTCGAGTCGCAACTGCCGCACGGTTTGGTCGTGCTCGAGCCTGAAGGTACGGGCACGCGTCTGCGACGCGGTGAGATCGGACTCGAATGGTTCGCGGCGTCGTTGCTGCAACTGAGTTGCAAACTCGAGGTACGTTCGCCACCCGAGTTAAAAATGGCTTTTCAGAATCTGGCAACTCGAGCACTCGAGGTTGCGCAGTTCAATTCGGCTTCGCTTTAGAATAAACCCATGCACACGGACATCTCGAACGAGCCAGCGGTTAACGTCAGCACGCTCGAATTGTTTTTGATTTGAGTTTTGTCTCCACCAGCTCGAGCCAGCCTTAACCCAGGATGGCTTTGACACCAATTTCTGCCAGTTCAATGTCCTCGAGTTCGGGCAAACCACTGACCGCCACAGCCCCGACCACATTACCGCCCACGGTCACAGGCAAGCCTCCACCCCAACCGATGTAGCGTTTATCACCAAAGTATGCCAGATCAAAACCGTCCCTTGCATCGCGAGCCGCCTGCCCAATTTCACGGCTGGGTTTGCGTTCTCGGGCTGCCGTCCAAGCTTTGTTGCTGGCAATCAAGATCGAGGCTTGGGCTGTACCGTCTAGTTTTAAGAGCGCAATCAATTCGCCGTGCGCATCGGCAACGGCAATCACAGCCGCTTTTTGGCGTCGCTCGAGTTCGGTTTGAATGGCTTGAATGGCTTTTTGGGCGTCTATATGACCAAGGCTTTGAATGGTTTGCATGGGTTTCAGTGTACGGCATTCGAGTCACAGATCATTCAGAACCCTCGAGGTTTATTGGTTTGAGGCTGGTAAAGTACCCTCCAACCCCTCGACAAATCACTACCACGTATCGTATGCTTTTTTTTGGCAATACAATATCTAGTGTTAATCTTCGGGTTTGGGGGAAGCCAGCGAAACTCTGGCACTGTCGCGCAACGGTTACAGTCCGAACACCCTCTCAAAGTTTCATCCCTGCGTCCTCGCGTACAGGATTGGAAGGTAATTTTGTGAAACTCTATTGGACTTAAAACACGGCTCTAATTATTCTTAAACCCACTTTTCATCACTGGGGAGGTAAAAATGTTGATTGTTTATGCTTCAAAAACCGGAAACGTACAACGATTCGTGCAAAAACTACCGCTCGAGCGCAACCTCAAAATCTCGAGCGGCGAAGAGTGCATCAACGAACCTTGCATTTTACTAACCTACACCACGGGTTTGGGTGACATTCCCGAGGAAGTAAAACGTTTTGTCAGTCAAAACCAAGCTTTTATTAAAGGTATTGCCGCCAGTGGCAACCGCAACTGGGGTACATCTTTTGGCAAAGCCGCCATTACCTTGAATCAACAATACGGTTTTCCAATTTTGCATACTTTTGAAATGTCAGGACAACGCAAAGACATTGCCGTTTTTATGGAAGGAGTGAATACACTTGTTACAAACTAAAATTACCTCACTCGAATTGAACGCCTCTGTGATTCAAAAAGCGGACGGTTTTTACCAGGTCGAAAAAGACCTGGAGGCTTGCCGCGTTTTCGAGCAGGAAATCGCTGGTAAAATCATGCGATTTAACTCACCGCTCGAGAGAATGATTTTTTTAATTGACAATGGTTATTACGAGAATTTTTTAGCAACCTACACTGGCGATCAAATCACCGAAATCACCGATTACGCGGCTGGTTTCATGTTCGAGTTTAAATCTTACATGGCAATCTCTAAATTTTTTAAAGATTACGCCCTGCGATCGAATGATAAAAAACAATACCTCGAGCGTTACGAAGACCGCGTAATTGCCACGGCGCTCCATTTGGCGCAAGGTGATTTTGGGTTGGCAAAAAGTTTTGTCGCCGCCATGATCGAACAACGCTATCAACCCGCCACGCCGACCTTCTTAAACGCCGGTCGCGCCCGTCGCGGTGAACTGGTGTCCTGCTTTTTGCTCGAGCTTGACGACAGCCTGAACAGTATTGGCTTTAATTTGAACACCGCCATGCAGCTTTCCAAAATTGGTGGCGGCGTGGCATTAAACCTGTCCAAACTGCGCTCGAGGGGCGAGGCGATCAAAGAGGTCCAGCACGCGGCAAAAGGCGTTGTGCCCGTCATGAAGTTGCTCGAGGATGCCTTTAATTACGCCGATCAAATGGGTCAACGCAAAGGCGCGGGCGCGGTGTACCTGAACATTTTTCACTGGGACGTCGAAGATTTCCTGGACACCAAAAAAATCAATGCCGACGAAAAAAGCCGCATTCAAACGCTGTCTTTGGGTTTGATTGCACCAAAAAAATTCTTTGACATTGCCGCCAAGGGCGAAGATTATTTTGTCTTCGCGCCGCAAAGCGTCGAAAAAGCTTTTGGAAAACACTTGGATGATTTGGATATTGATGCCATGTACGACCAACTGGTGGCGCACCCCGATGTCAAGAAAAAAGCCATCAATGCCAGAACCATGTTGACCCGAATCGCCACCACACAATTTGAATCTGGTTATCCGTACATCATGTACAAATCCAATGCCAACGATGCCAACCCGTTAAAAGGCGTCGGGCAGATCAAAATGTCCAACCTCTGCACCGAAATTTTCCAGGTGCAGACCACCTCGAGCATCAACGATTACGGTCAACCCGACCAGATTGGTTACGACATTTGCTGCAACCTAGGCAGTTTAAACATTGTTAACCTGATGGACAATAAAAACATTGCCGAAACTGTACATACCGCCATGAACGCACTAACTGCTGTCAGTGACCTCTCGAGCATTGCCAACGCACCAGGGGCGAGACAAGCCAATGCGGACTTTCACAGCGTGGGTTTGGGTGCAATGAACTTGCACGGATTTTACGCCAAGAACGGCATTCGTTATGATTCCGAGGAAGCGATTGACTTTGCCAGAACCTTCTTTATGGCAGTCAATTATTATTCGCTCGAGCGCAGTATGCAAATTGCCAAAGAAAAAAATCAAACCTTCGCGCATTTTGAAAAAAGCGATTATGCCAACGGAAGTTACTTTCAAAAGTACGAACTCGAGGATTTTGCACCAAAAAGCCAAAAAGTCCAGCAGTTGTTTGAAGGTTTGCACATTCCAACCATTCAAGATTGGCAGAATTTAAAGCTCGAGGTTCAAAAAAATGGTTTGTACCACTCGTACCGTATGGCAATTGCGCCAACCCAGAGCATTTCTTATATTCAAAACAGCACACCCAGCATCATGCCGATTGTTGAACATGTCGAAACCCGAACGTATGGTAATGCCACAACCTATTACCCAATGCCATTTTTGAGCATCGAAACCTTCTTCTACTACAAAAGCGCCTATCACATGGACATGATGCGGGTGATTGATTTGGTCTCAGAAATTCAAAACCATGTTGACCAGGGCATCAGCACGATTTTGTACGTGACCTCTGAAACCAGCACCCGCGATCTGGCGCGACTGTACGTTTACGCACAGCACAAAAACTTAAAAAGTTTGTATTACACCCGCACCAAGAATTTAAGCATGGAAGAATGCGCTGCCTGCGCGGTATAAGGAGTTTTGCATGTTGACCCAAATCACTTCACCCAGCTTTATCAAGCACAGCGCCGTCAATTGGAACAGACTGGACGATAATTTTTCCAAAATGTTCTGGGATCAAAACGTTCGTCAATTCTGGGTGGACGAAGAAATCCCGCTCGCGGATGACAAACTTTCTTGGATGAGCCTCGAGCATGAAGAACAACGCGTTTTTGAACACGCGCTGGGCGGTTTGACGCTGCTTGACACCGAACAGGGCGGTGCTGGAATGCCGCTGATCTCTCAGGCTGTAGCCAGCCATCATGCCAAAGCCGTGCTGGGCTTTATGGGCGCGATGGAGCACATGCACGCCAAAAGTTACTCGAGCATTTTCAGTACGCTCTGCGTGACCAAACGCATTGACGAGATTTTTGATTGGGTTGGGCAGGACAGTGTTCTGCAAGCCAAAATTCGTTTTGTTCACGAACGATACACGGCTATTCGTGATGCCAAAACCTTGTACCTTGCCATGAGCGCCAGCGTGATGCTCGAGAGTTACCTGTTTTACAGTGGTTTTTTCTACCCGCTTTTTCTGGCTGGACAAGGCAAAATGGTCAACAGTGGCGAAATCATCAACCTGATTATCCGCGACGAAAGCATTCACGGCGTTTACGTCGGAATGCTCGCCCAAGACGTTTTTGCCCGCATGAGCAGCAAAGATCAGCAAAGCGTCGAAGGCGAAGCGCGTGACATGCTCGAGCAACTTCACGCGTTAGAAGAACGCTACACGAATGCCTTGTATACCCCAATTGGTTTAACCGAACAAGCCATGCAGTTCGTGCGTTACAACGCCGACAAAGCCATGATGAACCTTGGACTCGAGGCGGTCTTTGAAGTGGACGCTGGAAGCGTCAACGCCGTGGAGCTGGCGGGATTGCGCACCGAAACCAAAAATCACGATTTTTTCAGCACCAAAGGCAATGGGTACATCAAAAGCAGCAAAGTAGAAATTTTACGGGACGAAGATTTTGTTTTTTAATCTCATCTCGAGCCACCTGGAGTCAGCATGAGTCAGTATTTTTCGATTGTTAAACGCGACGGTTTACGCGTGCCATTTGATGTCATTAAAATTGTTAACGCCGTACAAAAAGCGGCTTGGGCGACAGGGACAGTCATTGATTACCAGGTGATCCAACAAAAAGTGACCGATCCTATCGAACGAGAGATTCAAAAAGGCAATTTGACGGTGGAACAAATTCAGGACATGGTTGAACTGGCGTTAATGCCCAATTATCCTCAAGTGGCAAAAGCCTATATTTTGTACCGTGATGCGCGAACTCGAGCTAGAAACGGCAGTTGAGATTAGCCTTCAATAGTCATTCTCAAACACAAAAAGCAATTGCACTTGTTCCCTCTCATCCCCAGCCCTTCTCTCCTCGGAGAGAAGGGAGTTTTATTGTGCTAGACGTGTGGCTCGAGGTTCTTGTCCTTTTGCATCTGGTAATCATGTCTGCCAGGTGCATTTTATGGTCAAACGTTTCACCACTGCCACACAAGGTTTGCTCGTAAGGGCGCTGCTTGCTGCACCCGTCAAGATACGTTTATTCGTGCGCCCACCAGGACACGATTGTTCCCGTAAAAAAATGCAATGTTCGAACTTTGCTATTATTTGGGTTGGGCATTCCAACGCACACTCGCAATTTCTGAAAACACGCTAGAATAACAACCTCACCCGCCGCTCGAGCCTTGAAAAAGGCGCTGCAAGCTCGAGCTTTCGTAATTTCGCGCTCGAGAAGAGGGGTTTTTATGACGCAGGCTTTAAGCAAACAAGATGAACTTGCCGCCAAACACAAGAAGTACGTGCTCTCGAGTTGGTCGGCGCAAGGGGCGCTTGCCGCGCCTGTGATTGCGCGGGGGCAGGGGCGACATTTTTTTGATCTGGATGGGAATAAGTTTTTTGATTTGGCGTCTGGTTTGGTCAGCACCAACTTGGGGCATTCGCATCCAAAGTTGGTCAAAGCCATTCAAGACCAAGCCGCGACCCTCTGTTACAGCCCAACCACGTACTTTAATGACAAACGCGCAGAACTGGGCGAGGCACTTTCTAAGCTTTCACCGTGGGATGAGGGCTGTCGGGCTTTCTTTACCACTGGCGGCGCGGAAGCCAACGATGATGCAATTCGCATGGCGAGGGCATTAACAGGGCGTTTTAAGGTCATGGCGACCTACCGCAGTTATCACGGCAGCACTGGGACGAGCATTCAACTGACGGGTGAGGACAGGCGTTGGGGCAGCGAACCCGCCACCGCGCCAGGGATTGTGCACTTTTTCGCCCCGTACCCGTATCGCAGTCCGTTTTACACCACCGACCCTGCGGAAGAAACCGCGAGGGCGTTGGATCACCTCGAGCGAACGCTGGTGTTTGAAAATCCTAAGCGAGTTGCGGCGATTATTCTCGAGCCGATTGTGGGTTCTAATGGTGTGATTGTCTATCCCGAAGGCTATTTGGCTGGGGTGCGCCGCATTACGGAACAGCACGGTATTATTTTGATTTTTGATGAGGTCATGACGGGTTTTGGACGCACGGGAACGGCATTCGCGGCTGAAACTTTTAACATTCAACCCGACTTTATTACCTTTGCCAAGGGCGTCACGAGCGCCTACATTCCGCTCGGTGGTGTTATGGTGCGTGAAAGCTTGGCGCAACACTGGGACACGAACGTGCTGCCTGTGGGTCACACTTATGCGGGTCATCCGATGTGCGTGGCGACCGGTTTGGCAACAATTAAGATTTACCAAGAGGAAGGTATTTTTGATCAAGCCAAAGTCTTGGGCGGCTGGCTCGAGGCTGGATTAAAAGAACTTGAACGTAAGCACGCCAGCATCGGTGAAGCCAGGGGCATTGGGGCATTCTGGGCGCTCGAGTTTGTGAAGGACAAGCTGACCCGTGAACCGCTTGTGCCGTGGCACGGTGACGGTCCTGGGATTATGAAAAACTTGTATCTCGAGTTGAAAAAACGCGGCGTGTATACGTTTGGCAAGTTCAATTGCAGCATGGTCACGCCGCCGCTGACCACCACCCGCGACGAACTCGATTTTGCGCTCGAGGCTTTGGACTCGAGCATCACGGCGTTTGAAGCTGGATTGTAAAAATCAAAATCTCGAGTGATGGGAAGTAATCCTGTCACTCGAGATTGATTGGAGCTTGTGTAAGGGCGCTGCTTGCTGCCATACACTCCGACTTAATCGGTTTTTCGTTCAACACAACGAAAATTGCTGTTTTTAGTTCTCCCCTGCGAAGTAGCGACCATGCCCGAAGGTGCATTTTATGGTCAAGAAGCTTGCCGCGCCTTGCTTTTTGCTGTGCCTTGCTCTAATTCAATCTCGAGTCGTTGGTGTTCAACCTCGAGTTGGACACCATAAAATCGCGCAACTGCACGTCAGAGCTAATCAAATCCTCGAGCAATTGCACCAATCGCGCTTCTAAATGCCCATTTTCGACGCTGGCATACAACTCGAGCATGGTGTCTTGCAGGTTCATGGCTTCTTTATAAATTCTTTTGTGGCTGAGCGCGTCAAACACGTCACAAACGGCAAATATACGAGCGGCGAGGGGAATGCTTTCGGTTTTCAGTCCGTTTGGGTAGCCGCGTCCGTCCCAGCGTTCGTGGTGGTGCAACACAATGCTGCGGCTGCTTTCGGGCAGGAATGGGATGGTGCGAATCAGGTTGTAACCAACAAACGGATGGGTTTGAATGAAGTTGCGTTCCTCTAAGGTGAGTGCGCCTTGTTTGTGCAAAATCGTGTCTGGAATTGAGAACTTTCCGACATCGTGAAGGTACGCGCCCCAACGAATCGCACGGATTTCAGCTTCGGGCAAATGCAAAGCTTTTGCCATGCGCTCGGCAAGTTGCGCCACGCGTTCGGTGTGGTCTGAAGTCTCGAGGTCGCGGGCTTCCAAGGCTTTGCCGACGGCTAACAGTGCGCCCTCGTAAGCTGCCTCCAAGGTGGCGAGGCGCTCGAGGCGACTCAGCAAAGCGCCCAGGGTCTTTGTGCCCGATTCGATCAGGTTGCGCTCGTTGGGCGTCCAGGGCAGGTCGCTGTGGCGGAACAAGCCAATAATTCTGGGCGCACCTTCAGTCTCGAGTCCGAATAGAAAGGCGCGTTTTAAACCGGCGTTGTTCAGACCGGCAAATTGTTTGAGTTCTGAAAGGCGAATGTCCAATCCTTGCTGGGCTTTGAGGTTAACGAACGAAACGTCTTCGGCGCTCGAGCCTTCTTGCAAACTTGCCATCAGTTCGCTCGAGATTTTACCAGTGTGGGTTTCCATTCGGAGCACACCGTCGCGCATGACACCGACAATTCCCACATCTGCGCCGCCAAGTTCCATGATGCGTTTCAGGGCGACATGCACCAATTGAGGGTCGGTGCTCTCGAGTAAATGCGAGAGTGCCAGCAGGGTCTGGCTTTCGATAACACGGCGCTCCAGGTCATCGGTGACCCGAACGCGCTCGAGGGCGCTGGCGGTGACTTTGGCGATCACATTGACCAGGCGTTTGTCGAGTTCGCTGAATTGATCGGGTAAATCTCTGGCGCACATCAATACACCCAAAGCCGTACCGTTAGAATCGAACAATGGGGTGGTCAATTGTGAATGTGGCGGCAGCGACGTGCTGATATGGGGCGCGTAATTGCGTGGATCGCGCTGGGTGTCTTGGGTTTCGATCATACGGCGGGTTTCGATGGCTGACCAGGACAAACCGTTGCCGCGCGGCACACCGCTGTGCAGCAAAAATTTAAACAAGCCCCAAGCGCTTTGCACCTTCAAACTTCTGGTGTCTTCGGACACCAGCAAAACCGTGGCGTGTTGCGAACTGATCAAACGCACCGTTTCGAGCATTACACGTTCACAAATGTCCTCGAAGCTATGGGCGTTGTGCAGGGCACTGGTGACACTCTCTAACACTTCAAATTCGCGCAACCTTGACTCGAGGTTGATCTGTTCGCGTTTGGCGGCAATCAATGCGGCAGCTTGCAGGGCGAATTGTCGGGCAGCGGATACGGATTCATCTGAAAAAGCTTTTTCGGATTTAAAACTGTCCAGACTGATTTCGGCAACGATCTCGTGCCCAACCAGAATTGGCAAGACCAGCACGCTTTTGACGCTTTGGCGGCTGGCTGAAAGTTTGGAATTGACCTGTGCGTCAAAGGCTGGACGCACCCGAATGACTGGCGTACCCCTGTACCAACCCAAGGGATCGCCGTGAAATTCGAGCGCCTGGGACATGTCAATCTCGAGGTTGAGAATTAGGTCGTCGTGTCCGCGTTGTGCCACCCATTTGAACGTGTCGCCGCTTCGCAGGCGTAAACTTCCAGCCTGAGCGCCAGGGATTAAGGACAAGGCGCTGTCTAAGAGTTTTGGGTATAGGTCGTCTTCGCTGCCACGGGCGAGCACTTCGGCGGTATCAAAAAAGGTGGTGACCATGTCTCTGCTCGAGGCTCGGGGTTTACCGTGAGCAATGACCGCCAGCGTTCCCATCAGTGCTTTGTAGGTGGCATTGTTCAGTGCGGTGTTGCTGGTGTTTTGAAGGTCAGTATTGGTGCGTTCCAAATACCAGGCAAAAGCGGGTCCGATCAAGACCATTAACAGCAACCGAGTCTCGAGCAAATCAATGCCATCAGGAATCAGTAATCTTTTCAGAACAATATCACTTGCGCCTGCGACGGTAAACATGGCGTACATCTGAAGCAGTCCGGTGGTTTGAAGTTGGGCAAACAAAATCCACATCAAAAACCCTGCGATCATTAGCGATAGCGTGCTGACAATGGCATACTGACTGGCTTCGGAATTCCAAACGCCCGACAGACTCAAAAAAATGCTGGCAAGAATCGCAACGCCCAAAATTAGAATCAAGCTCGAGCGCCAGCGTTTTAGACCGTCAAAAATCAATATTACCGCCAAGCCAAATTGTGTGATGTAGAGCGCACTCGAGCACAGCGAGGCAAATAAAATGCAATCAAAAGCAAAGATTGCCAAGGTGCTGCACATCAAGAATCCGAGTATCGGCAAAAATCCCCAGCGTTCACGGTTGATGTGAAGCACAAGCAGGATTAAACCTGCTACCAAACTCGAGCTGATTTCAAGAAGATTTGCCATGTTCCAATCGTGGAGTCGGTTTGCTTGAGTGTTTTTACATTTCTAAATTGTACTTTCGTTAGTACTCTATCTTAAGAAAATTTCAAAAAGTAGCTTCAGAATACAAATATAAAAGTAAACTAGGATCAAAAATTAATTCTTGAAACAATCCCAAACTTTAACTCAATTATTTCAGATGACGTCCTTCAAGTTCACCTGCAATGTCTTCTAAATTCACACCGACTTCAGCCATGACCAACAACGAGTGAAACAACAAATCGCTGACCTCGAGTTGAAGCTCGGCTTTGGAGTTGTTCTTGGCGGCAATAATCACCTCGCCCGCCTCTTCACCAATTTTCTTTAAAATTCGGTCTATGCCCTGTTGGTGCAATGTTGCCACATAAGAGCCTTCGGGTTGATTGCGGATGCGGTCCAAAATGGTCGCGTACACCCGCCCGACCACCGCGCCAAAACTCGAGCCTGGTAATTTGCCAGACAGGGCATTGTGAAAGCACGAATCCTCGTTTTTGTGGCACGCCGCACCGACCTGTTCGACTGTGTACAAAATCGCATCGCCGTCACAGTCCAGCGTGACCGATACCATGTTTTGCACATGCCCCGATTCCTCGCCTTTGACCCATAGCGCATTCCTCGAGCGTGAAAAGTACGTGGCACGACCCGTCGCCAAGGTTTGCTCAATGGCTTTTTGGTTGGCATAAGCGAGCATCAAGACCCTCATGCTGCCCGCTTCCTGGGCAATCACGGGCACAAGTCCGTTGGTGTCAAAAGTAATGCTCGAGATTGAAAATGGTGCTTGAATATCAATTGGCATAAAAAACCCCTTAAGAAATTGAATCCTCGAGTCGCACTGGAACGCCGCGACCATGCAAGTATTGTTTGACCACTTCTACGCTGTAGGTGCCAAAGTGAAAAACGCTGGCAGCCAGCGCAGCATCGGCGCGTCCTGTCGTCAGCACCTCATAAAAATCCTCGAGCGTCCCCGCACCACCCGAAGCGATGATTGGAATGTCCACGTTGGCTTTGATGGTGGCGCACAATTCGACATCGTAACCCGCCTTTGTGCCGTCACCGTCGATGCTGTTTAAAACCAGTTCGCCCGCGCCAAGCTCTTGTCCGCGCACCGCCCATTCGATCGCGTCCAAACCTGTGGCTTTACGTCCACCGTTGACAAATGTTTCCCAGCCCTTGCCATTTTCGCGGCGTTTGACTTGCATTGAAAGCACCACGCACTGTGCGCCAAAATGGTCTGAGGCTTCACGAATAATTTGTGGGTTACTGACCGCACCAGAATCAATGCTGATCTTGTCTGCGCCCGCCAGATGCAAGCGCCTGCAATCCTCGAGCGTGCGCACGCCACCGCCAATGGTTAAGGGCATAAAAACGGTTTCGGCAACGTTCCTCGCCCAGTTCATCTCGAGATCGCGCCCGTCGCTGGACGCCGTAATGTCATAAAACACCAATTCATCTGCACCCTCGAGATCGTATTTTTGGGCGTACTGAACTGGGTCACCGATTTCACGAACGTTCTGAAATTGCACCCCTCGGGTCACGCGTCCACGGTCAACGTCGAGGCAGGGGATGATGCGTTTAAAAATCACCAGGGAATTCTACGCTGTCAAAGCTTGAAGACAAAACCCGCACCCTAGTGCAGCGTCGGTTAAGTTCTCCAGCCCTCGTACCTCGTTCTTACGAACCCACCGACGCTGCACTTTCCCCTGCTCGCTTCTTGGTTCTAAAATGCACCTTCGGGCAGAACCGCTTCGCTCGGAAAGTGTTACACACTTTCGGGGTCTTGCACTAGGAAACCCGTATGCTTTAGGCATGCCTGATTTGGATTTGATCGTTCGCGGTGGCAGCGTCTTGCGTGATTCGCTCGAGAATCTTGACATTGGTATTTCGGACGGCAAAATCGTGATGCTAAAGCCCGAAATCTCAACCTCGAGCACAACTGAAATTGATGCTCGAGGTTTGCATATACTGCCTGGCATGATCGATGTTCACGTGCATTTTAACGAGCCAGGACGTGAAGATTGGGAGGGCATCGCCACCGGTTCGGCGGCACTGGCGGCGGGCGGCGGCACACTTTTTTTTGACATGCCACTGAATTCTTCACCCGTCACCACGGACGCCAAAAGTTTTCAGCAAAAACTGACGGCAATGCAACGCTCGAGCGTTACCGATTTTGCGCTTTGGGGCGGGTTGGTGCCTGGTAATCTCGATGAACTCCCCAGTTTGGCGGCGTGTGGCGTGATTGGTTTTAAAGCCTTCATGAGCAACTCTGGATTGGATGAATTTGGGGCGAGCGATGATCTGACACTGCTCGAGGGCATGCAGGTCGCTGCCAGTTTGGGGCTGCCAGTTGCGGTCCATGCCGAATCGGATGCAATCACTGGTCTACTCTCGAATCGTTCGAAGGCTTTGGGCAAAACCAGCATTCGAGACTACCTCGAGTCTCGTCCTGTCATTGCCGAACTCGAGGCGATTTCCAGGGCAATTTTGTTTGCACAGGATTCAGGCTGTGCGCTGCATCTGGTACATGTCTCTTCAGGGCGCGGCTTGGTTCTGGCATCAGAAGCTCGAGCACGAGGTGCGAACGTGACCATTGAAACCTGCCCGCATTATCTGGCATTTACCGAAGATGATTTAGAACGTCTTGGCGCTCCTGCAAAATGCGCTCCACCGCTTCGTTCCAAATTCGAGCAAGACTTGTTATGGCAGCAAGTGTTGAAGGGTCATGTTGATATCGTTGGCAGCGACCATTCGCCAGCCCCACCAGGCATGAAAACATCAAATGATTTTTTTGCAATTTGGGGCGGAATTTCTGGGGTTCAAAGCAGCCTGAACGTGCTTTTGACCCAAGGTTTCCAGGCTCGAGGCTTGAGTTTGTCGCAAATCTCGAGTTTGGTATCTAAAAACCCCGCAACGCGTTTTAAGCTGTCTGGCAAAGGCAAACTCGAGCTTGGTTTTGATGCCGATTTGGTGCTGTTGGATTTAAACGCCAGTTTTGTCTTAAAACCTGAAATGCTCGAGTACCGCCACAAGCAAAGTCCGTACTTGGGGCAGGAATTTAAGGGTGTGGTGAAGCGCACTATAGCTCGAGGTCGAACGGTTTTTATAGATGATGACCATACTGTAGGGGCGAGGCATGCCTCGCCCCCACCCCCACCACGTCGGTTGGTCAAGCCAGCGGGGTAATTTACGAAAACCAGGTGCGCACAAATGGTACGGACAGCAAGCCCAGCAACGCCAGGTAAAACACCA
>JANMUC010000495.1:0-2467 GCA_031391225.1 Deinococcales bacterium | reverse complement strand
GATAAAAACGAAAAGTTGGTTGAAAAAAGTTTTATGACACGCGAAGATATGGTGAATTATATTTTCAAACAGATCATCCTTTTCATGCTCTGGTGTGCGAAGGTTGCCCAAAAGATGTTGCTCGAGATTGGAGTGAGATGGATTTTTTGACGTTACTAAAAGGCGGCGGACCAGTCGCGGTGCTGTTGTTGCTGGTGTCGGTCTATGCGGCTTTTGTCTTCTTTTACCGTTATCAAGTTTTTGCCAAAGCCACCACCAACCCAGCCAAGTTGTACGCGCAAGTCAAAGCCGATCTGCTGGCAGCCAACGTTCGTCTTGCCCTTGCCGATGTAGCTAGGGAAGACTCTCCTGCCGCCAAGGTTTTAACCGCAGGGTTGGAACGCGTTCAATACGGTTCTGAGGCGGTGCAAGCGGGGGTCCAGCAAGCGTTGTTGCTCGAGGAGGAACGGTTTGGGCGCGGTTTGGGAACGCTGGCGACGATTGCGCAGGTTGCGCCGATGTTGGGGTTGTTGGGCACGGTGTTTGGCATGATTCGGGCGTTCACGGTGTTTTCGCAAGTCAGTCAACCTTCGCCCAATCAATTGGCTGGCGGCATCAGCGAGGCGTTGGTTTCGACTGCCGCAGGTTTGATCGTGGCGGTCTTGTCGCACGTGGGTCACAGTTTTTTAACCAGGCGTTACGATTCACTCCTTAATGCGTTGGATCACAGTAAAGAATTTTTAACCACGACTTTGATCGAAGCAGGTTTGTACACCTCCGAGTCCTATCAAAGCGCCAAAATGGATTCGCTCGAGCCTCCAAAAACGCTGCAACCCAGCCTCTCGAGGGGATGAAAATGCGCCGCCGACCACGCCCAGCCGCTCCAATTTTTACCTTTGCGCCAATGGTGGACATTGTGCTGTTGTTGCTGGTATTTTTCATGACCACGACCAGTTTTTTAAAATCCGAACGTGGGTTGAAGGTAGATTTGCCTTCTGCCAGTCAAGCCTCAAGCAGTCAGCCTTCGCCCGAGGTGGTGCTGACCAAAAATGGTCAAATTTTGTTTGAAAAACGCGTGAATTTGACACCGTTGCAACTCGAGCAGGCTTTAAAAAGTGTTTTTAAGGGTGCGCCAAGTGCAGTGTCGTTACGCGCCGACCGCGATGCCCGTCATGGGCGTGTGGTCGAGGTGATGGATGCCATCAAACGCGCCGGGGCGACGCGCTTGGCGGTGGCAGTGCAGGAGCGACCATGACCAGTGTGTGGCAAAATTTAGACTTGTCCGACCCGATCAAACGCAAAGCCGTACTTGCCAGTTTAGTCTTGCACGGGCTGGTGCTGGCTGGCATGGGTTTTTACTTGTTGCAAGCCAATACGGCGACGCCCAAAGTAAGTGAAATTGTCTTCGAGTTTCCCAAGAAAGTCGCGCCCACGATTCAAAAGAGTGTGCCCGTCAAACAGGTTGTGCCTGTCAAACCCCAAGTCAAAACGCAAGCGGTGGCTAAAGCGAAACTTGCTCAGGCAAAAGTCAAAACTCCGGTTGCTCCAGTGGTCAAAGCCGTTACGCCTCGAGTAAAGGCTGAAGTTACAGTTTCCAGTCCGTTGCCAAAACCCATGGTGAAAACGCTGCAACCACCGTTAAAACTGCCCAAACCCAGTTCCTCGCAGGTGATTAAGTTGCAACAGCGTTCACCGCTGCTCGCTCCGAGTGCGGCACAGCAGGCAAGCTTGCCCAAATTCACCGCGAGTGTCGCCAAACCCAGCTTGTTGCGTTCCAACGTGACCAGCACGGGTAATGCCGAAAAAATCAGCGCGAATGCTGGAGGCTCGAGCACATTGAATTCCGCAAACCTTGTCCGACCCCAAAATGGCGCGGCGGCTGGGGCGGAAAAACTGCAACTTGCCAGCGTGCGTTCGAGTGCGGCGCAACCAGCAGACTCGAGCAGTCCGTTTAAAGCGGGTGCGGCAGGCGCGAGCCTCGCGCCAGAAACGAATGGATTGGCGGGCGGTGGGACGGCAAGCTCGAGCCTTGAAACCAATTCGCCGAGTTCAGCCAACCCAACCGCTTCACAGCCTGCCACGGGTGGACTGGCAAGCGGCAACCGACAACCCAGCTCGAGTTTGGATTCCAGACCTTCGGGAACGCCCGTCAATCCAGTTTCGGGCGCTGAGTCCTCGCGTCCAAGCCAGACAGCAACAACAGCCCCAAGCTCGAGCGCTGGAAGTGGTCTGAGCACCTCTTCAAACCGTCCAGGCAGCACGCCAGGCACAGACACCAAACCGACATCGGCTGGGGCTTCAGGCTTGAGCACGGCGGGCAATGGTTTGGCAAACACCAAGCCTGGTACGCCAAGCTCGAGTGCGGGTGGAAACGGTCTGGCAGGTTCAGGCACTGGAAGTTCAAGTGGCAAGGACACGCCTTTGGCAGGTTCGGGAACCGGCGGAAGCTCGAGTGGCAAGGATACGGGTTTGGCGGGTTCGGGCACCG
>JANMUC010000461.1:0-4195 GCA_031391225.1 Deinococcales bacterium | reverse complement strand
CTGCTGTACTTCACTGGCACGTACAACGATATTTACACGCCGCTCCTGTACATCTCGAGTCCGCAGAAGTACACGATGGCGCAAGGTTTGCGAGCCATTGAAAGTATTTTCAACAACGGCTCGAGGGATTACATCGTGCCCTGGAATCTGGTGTCGGCAGCCACGGTGCTGTCCTTGATTCCAGTGCTGCTGGTGTTCGCCATCGCGCAGCGTCAATTCATGGAGGGCGTTTCGCGCAGCGGGATCAAAGGATGAACGCGCCCCAAGTCTGGTTGGCTTTAAGCGCCCTGGTTTTGGTGGCGCTGGCGGGTCTTTCAAGCTCGAGTTCTCAAAACACGAGCCTTGCCCAAACCGCACCAACCACACCAGCCGCGCAAATCAAGCTCGAGATCATCGAAAAAATGCCGCGTCAGCCAAGCCCATTCGAGATCAGAGATTGGCGCAAAGTTGCCACCGACATGGACGCGGTGCTGTTTGATTTTGCGGCTAAAGGCGAGAACCTGCCCGCCATCTGGTGGGATAAAGCTCAACGCAATTACCCGCAGGACATGTTTGCGCTGCCCGCATACTTGGGCGATACTCGACAAAAAGCCGAAAACCAGGAGCGTCACGAGGCGATCACCTCAATCGGCGCGGTGCTGGGCGCATCCTTGGTTGGGATTGATAAAAGCAAGCAAGACAATCAGAATTACGCCCATCAATTGCTGAATTACTTTAACAAAGACAACGGTTTGGGCATCGTCATGAACGGCACGAACGCCAAGAACGAATCGTTTTGGTACGACATTTTCCCCAACATTGGCTTTGCCGCCGTCTCGAGCCTGTACCCAAACGACCAAGAACTCGAGCGGGTGACACGTGCCTCTGCCGACCGTTGGGGAGAGGCGATTCGGGTGATTGCCGGCAAGAGTGCAATCCCCAATTTTGAGCTGACCTATTTTGACTTTAAAACCATGCAGCCTATCAAAGGGCGGTGGCTCGAGCCGGACGCGGCAGCGGGTCTGGCGTGGCTTCAGTACGCCGCCTACCGCCGCTTTGGCGACCCCAAGTACCTCGAGTTGGCAAAAATCTGCATGACCTACCTCGAGTCGTTGCCGCGCAACAAAAGTCCGCTCTACGAATTGCTGCTGTCATACGGCACGCTCGCCACAGCCCGCATGAACGCCGAACTGGGACTCAAGTACGACTTTGATAAAATGATGTACTGGCTTTTTGATGGCGATTCTTTTGCCCGCGGTGACTGGGCGGTGATTGCCAGTCGCTGGGGCGACCAGGACGTCTACGGTTTGCACGGCAGTTTCTCCGATTTTGGCGGTTATGCGTTCGCCTTCAACACCTTTAACATGGCGGGTTCGCTCGCGCCGATTCCACGCTACGACGCGCGGTACGCACGATCAATTGGGCGCTGGCTGCTCAACCTCGCCAACAGCGCAAGATTGTTCTATCCGAAATACTTGGGCGAGGACAACCAGATACAACCCGAATACCGCGGCGCGTACCGCGACGCGCTGGCGTACGAGGGCTTGCGCAAAAAATGGGGCATCGCATCTCCATACGGCGTGGGTGACGCGCGGCGTTTTGGTTGGGCGAGCACCGACTTTGGCTTGTACGGCTCGGCGTATGTGGGCTTATTGGGGGGCATGATCGGGCATACCAGCGACCCCTATGTGCTCGAGATCGACCTGCTCAAAACCGATTACTTGCACGACAAGGCATATCCAACATTTTTGTATTACAACCCGCACACCGACACTCGAGTGCTGAAAATCGATCTTGGTAAAGAACAGTTCAACCTTTACGACAGCGTGACGCACGCCCTTGTCAGTCAAAACGTAACTGGAATCGTCAACCTCGAGATTGCCGCCGATACCGCCCGCGTGATCGTCCGAACTCCAGTCAAAAACCTCGAGAGCAAAAACGGCAAAACCGTGGTGGACGGTGTGATCGTGGATTACGCACCATGACCCCCAAGCAAAACCGCGTGGCTCGAGCTGGCAAACCCCTTGAGCGAAATACGCCTGCAAAGTCGCAAATTGCTGGCTGTCGCATCAGCAATCATCACAAACTCGAGGGATACGAGGCGGTAGTGCTCGAGAATGACTTGTTTCGCCTGACGATCTTGCCTGGCAAGGGTTCAGATATTGTTGAACTGCTGCACAAACCGAGCGGCACAGATTTGATGTGGTGGACGGTGCTTGGCTTGCGTCCCGCCCGCGAATTGCCAACAGATTTTCAAACGCAGTACGAGGGCGGCTGGCAAGAAATTTTTCCGAACCTCGCCGCCAGCCATGTTCATCAGGGCGTGTTTTTGCAAGCCTACGGCGAGGTGAGTTTGATCCCCTGGTCGCATCAGGTGCTGATTGACGAATCCGATCACGTGGCGGTGTGTTTTACCGTCAACCTGCAATCCCTGCCCTTCAGACTCGAGAAAACCATTCACCTGCGGCGCGACATCCCAGGTTTTCAACTCGAGGAACGCGCCATCAATCTCTCAGCTATCGAGCAGTACGCGGATTGGGGGCATCACATCACCTTCGGCGAACCCTTCCTGACGCCCCAAACCAGGCTCGAGTTGCCCAGCCTTGAACGCTCGAGTTTTGTGATTCCCGAACGCGGCGCAACTGGAGGTTTTGAAGCGCTCGGTGACCTGACAGGCGGGCAGTACCGCGTGATTCGACCCGACGGAATCGGCGCTCGAGTCTCGTGGGATTTGAGCGTCTGTCCGTACCTGTGGTTCTGGCGGGATTTTGCGGGCGAAAACGTCGCGCCGTATTTTGGGCGGCATTTCAATGTTGGTCTAGAGCTGTTCTCGTCACCGCCAGCCGAGCGCTTGCGGGACAACATTGACGCGGGAACAGCCTTACGCTTTGAAGCTGGTCAAACTCGAGATTTCTGGTTGCATTTTGAGGTGATCCATGAGCCTTGAGGTTGAGCGCTCGAAGGGCATTCCCGCGCTCGAGCCAGTCTTTCTCGAGTCAGCATTCAGCCGCGTGGAAATTTTGTTTGACGCGGGTCGCGTTCAGTACCGTTTGTGGTTTTTGCGCGATACCGCCTGGATTTATTTTGACCCAAGCCCGTCCGAAATCGTGACGGGAGCGTTTTTTGAACTTTGCGCCAACGAGGTCACCGTCAACGAGGCTCGAGATCAAGTCGAGATACGCGGACAAACCAACTATCAATCCGTGACCGATTCAAAACAGCATTACGATTGGCGGCTCGAGGTTCGATTGAACCCTTCAGGCTGGGTCGATTTCAAGCTCGAGTTGCAATTGCCTATGGCGGGACGCTTCAACCAGCACAACGGACTCGAACCGGCGCTGCTGTTTCGCCTCGGGTCGATGCCCCCCTATGACCGTGGTCACAGTTTTTGGGCGCGAACCCTGGTGCTGGGATATACCAGGTTCGACCACACCCCAAACAACGATTTCCCAGCCCTGTACTACCGCGATCCTTTGCGCCGCGCTCGGGTACTGATGTTTTTTGACATGGCGGCGATGAACTGGATGGGACCCGACACCATGAGCCGCTTCCGAGATTACCGCATGGGGCTGCTCGAGTCTGGTGGGTTCGAGCGCGAGCAGGGCGTTGGTCTGTACGGCATCTCGCGCTCAGGTCAAACCTGGTCTGCCGGAACCAGCACCATCGCTTATGCCATTCACCTCAAAGACGAACCTCGACAAACCAACGACCGCGAAGCCCTCGAGGATTTGATTGCTAGCCTGGGTGACCGGGTCAAGGGAACACCCGACCTCGAGTTCGGCGTGACTTGGAGTGACCTTGCCAAAGGTGCAGCGAGGGATTTGCAAGACGCCGCCTGCTGGTCGGTCACACCACAGGGACGGTGGTTGCGCCCTTATGTCAACGACAGCAGCCCCGTCTGGGCAGCCGTCGGAGCCTGGGAGGGAAAGCCCAACGAAAACCTGGGCGGCACGCCGTACATGCTCTGGTTTCAGGAAACCGTGTTGGCGGCGCTCGAGTTTGGGGTACGGTTCACTGGTTTGCAAAACAGCATTCAATCCGCTCGAGATCAGGTGTACGCGAGCACCCTTGCCTATTACCAAGGCGTACAGGATGTCTTTCAAGGCTACATGAGTTCCAACATGACCGATGACACCGTGCGCGGCACATGGCAGTATGTCCACTCTTTAACCACCTACTGGTGGGCGGGGCGCGTGCTCACGCTCGAGGACGCGAT
>JANMUC010000458.1:0-10371 GCA_031391225.1 Deinococcales bacterium | reverse complement strand
ATTCATAAAAATTTGGTGTTCGTCCGCCACGGGCATCAAAAGCAAGACTCCATCCGCCAGACTTCGCAGCAAAGTCGCCCGTTCGCGCTCGCGTTTGATGTTGCTCGAGGTGGTGAAAACCGCCAGGTCAAAACCATTTTTTTCGGCGGCAACGCTCGCGCCCAGCAGAATTTCATTCAGGTACAACGAATCAAACTGCGGCAAGATCACGCCCAATAAGTTCATGCTGCGTCCCGCCAAGACTCGAGCCGCCGAGTTTGCCACATAACCGCACTGGGTGATTGCCCGCAAAACCCGCTGACGGGTTTCTTCGGACATGCCGTTTTTGCCGTTGATTACGTTGGAAACGGTCATTTTGGAAACGCCCGCAAGCTTTGCAACATCGGCAAGCGTGACACCTGAGTTGGATTCAGCCATAGAAAGACCTCGTAGGGCGTTAAATACGACTAAGCAACAGTGCTTTCAATTGAAAGCCCATACTTTAGCGGTAAACTTGATTTCTTTAGCGGTAAAGTTACAGGCTTTAAAATCATTTGTCAAGCCCCGAAAAGTGAGGAGCAGAGCGCTGAAACTCAACTTGGAAACTTGGTTCGTTGCACAATCGCAAACTCAAACCGATCTGAAAACTCGAGTACCAAGAAATTATTGCTCAAGCATTACCAATCAATTACCGATTTCAAAACCTCATGAAGTTCGCAGGCGACTCGAGTTTGAAGCTTTGCTGTAACACAGTTCAGCATTTGCACAGCAAAGCCTGAAATCATGAATGCGCGACAAATACGGCTCGAAATCAGGTTTGGATATATTAAACCCCCAAAGCCGTGCTAGAATTTCGCGCGCGAGCCTTGCATTTGCAAAACCCGCGCCGAAATCTTGAAAGGAAACCTGTTTTTGGTGCACCCGACAGAATTCGAATCTGTGACCTTTGCCTCCGGAGGGCAACGCTCTATCCGGCTGAGCTACGGGTGCGAAAAGAACCACCGATGCAAGAGACCATCTATTTTGAAGAGTACACTGACAACCCGATAGAGTGCAAGCCAATAGAGTTCAAGAAATGAAATCAACAACGTGACCTAACCGTCACAGGAGGCAGTAACGTGAGAGAAACACCGAAGAAATACGCAGCCATCGAGCAATCCGAACCCACATCCAAACGTACCGTCCTGGCACGGGTCGTGCTTGGTATTGTGGCAGTGGCATTGCTGGCGGGCATGATCGTGCAATTTACCCCCAACCTGGCATCCTTAACGGGCGGTATGCAACGCACCGACGGCAAAACCTTGTTTAGCGTTAATGGCGCACCAGTCACCGAGCAAGATTATGAACGCACCAAACAACAAAACCAATTGTTTGGACTCGCCAACGGCGGCACATTTCAACAAGATGTCAACAACCTGTTAATGAATCAACTGGTGCTCGTCTCGAGCGCCCGCCAAGACGCAAGCCGCACCAACATCAGCGGTGGCGATGTCAGCAAGTACATTACTGACCTTCGCGCCCAACGCCAACTGACCAAAGATTCGGATTACACCGCTTTTGTCCAATCCAACGGTTACAACGACGCCACCTTCCGCGACGCCGTGCGTCAACAATTGCAACTGACCAAACGCATCGAAGAGATTCAAAAAGGCATCACCATTTCGGACGCCGAACTGAATTTCTTTTACGAGCAAAACAAAAACAATTACAAAGAAGCAGACCGCATTGTGGCGCGTCAAATTGTGGTGGACAAACAAGCCGACGCCGATGCGATTCAAGCCAGCCTCAAAGCCGGCGAAGCTTTTGACAAACTTGCCAGCCAGAAAAGTACCATCGGTAAAGAACAAGACGGCGCACTGGGCGCAAAAACGGGCGAGAAAGTACCGCAACCAATCGCCGAAATTGCCTTGCCCAAAAACATTGCCGATGCCGCGTTTAAACTCAAACAAGGCGGCTTGACCCCAACCATTGCCGACGGCGGCAAATTCTACATTGTCAAAGTCGAAAAATTCTTGCCTGCTGGAGTGCCAAGCTTTGAAACCTTAAAAGCCAAAATGGACAAAGGCGCGGACGGCAAAGAAACCAACAAACTAACCGAAGACGCCAAAGCCTTAAAGGGCAACGGCGCAATCGAAGCCTGGGTCAAGGGTTTACAACAAAACGCGAAGCTCGAGTTTCCAAAAGATTCAAAGCTAGACTTTTACGACCCAGCCGTCGCCACCGTCGGCAAGACCGACATCAAACTTTCAGAACTCAACCGTGCCGTTTACAGCAACCAACAAATTCAACAATTCTTGCAACAAGGTGCGCAGGGCGCAACCTTGGTCGAGCAATTCTTCAAACCCCAAAGCCTGGACAACTTGATCAACCAAGAGGTCGCCGTGCAAGCTGCCAAGAAGAGCGGTCAACCATTCTTTGGTGCGGGTGCTGATATTTTGCAACAAATTCAAAACTACCAATCCAAAGACACCGCCATTGCCGACGCGGAAATCAAAAAGTACTACACAGACAATATCGCCACCTACACCACCCCAGCCAGCGCCGACATTCAAGAGGCGAGCTTCAAGACTTTAGAGCTAGCCAAGGCATTCCGTGCGGCGTTTATTGCTGGCGGAACAGATTTCACCAAGGATGCCGCCAAACAAAAAGGGACGGTCACCGAGACTGGTTCTGTAACCCCAGAAAGTGTCAACCCAGCCTACAAAAAAGTTTTGTTTGACGCCAAAGCCTTGACCAAAGCGGGCGCGTTGCAAGTCTCGGACGTAATCGCCAACAACAAGCAATTTATCGTGATCGGCGTGAAATCCTACATCGAAAAGAGCGTCAAACCATTTACTGAGGTTGCCGCCGATGCCAAAGAAAAAGCCTTGATTGGCAAACGCGCCGTGGTCGGACAAAAATGGTTGACCGATGCCGTCAAAGCCGCCAAACCCGTCAAAAAATACGACGATGTCCGCAAACAACTCGAGCTTCGTGCCAAGAAAGCCGATGCCGACAAAGCCGCCGAGGAAGCCAAGCGCAAAGCCGAACTCGAGAAGCAGAATAAAGCAACGCCAACCACCCCAGGAACCACCACTCCAGTCACCACGCCAACAACCCCAACCGCACCACCAGCCAACAAGTAAATCAAACACCAAAGAACGCACGACTGATTTCAGTCGTGCGTTCTTTATTTCGAGTTCATGGCATGATGAAATTCGTATCGTTGCGCAGCGCTCGAGCAAACTCCAGACCAACCAAGGAATTTCATGAAACAAGGTGCTTTGGCTCTGCCGCTCGAGTTTAGAATTTTGTTGCTTGAAAGCATGTTCGGCGCTCTCGCCAACAGGGCTTTAACAGTGGTGATCGGTTATCAAATTTATACTTTGACTGAAAACCTGCTTTACCTGGGGTATTTGGGTTTGGTCGAAGCGATTCCGGCGTTGTCACTGGCACTTTTTGGTGGTCACGTGGCAGACCGTTATGATCGTCGTAGCATTGTACTGATTGCTCGAGCCATCGGTGTTTTGTGCATTGTGGCGTTCGCACTCTTATCACTCGAGCCAGCCCGTTTTGGTTTGCTGTCGATGTACGCCGTGGTTTTTGTGGCAGGGCTTGCCAGAGGCTTTGGTGATCCTGCTGCCAGCGCCTTTGAAACCCAAGTGATTCCGCAAGCCACCTTTGTTCGCTCGAGTGCGCTACTCTCGAGCGTTGCACAAGGCAGTTCGATCATTGGTCCAGCTTTGGGCGGCATCGCTTACGACACTTTTGGCGTGACCACAACGTATGCCCTGATTGCTACATCGCTTGGATTTTCATGGCTTTGCATTGCCAGCCTTAAAAGTAAGCCCGTACCCGTGCAAGATGAAACTGAAAGTATCTGGAAAAGTATTTCTGAAGGTGTGCGTTACGTGTTTGCCAATCAAATTCTGGTCGGTTCGATGGCGCTGGATTTAATCGCGGTATTGTTCGGTGGTGCGGTGGCGTTGATTCCTGTGTTTGCCAACGATATTTTGCATGTTGGCGCAAAAGGTGCTGGCTTTCTCAGCGCCGCGACCTCCATCGGTACGCTGTTGACCATGCTGATAGCCACCCGTTACCCACCAACCCGCATGGCGGGACGCAATCTTTTGCTGGCAGTGACAGGGTTTGGCTTTTCAATTATTTTGTTCGCCCTCTCGACAAACCTCTGGCTGTCCATGTTTGCCCTGGCGCTTTCGGGCGCGTTCGATGGTGTCAGCATGATTATTCGCAGCGCCATTCAGCGCGTCATGTCCCCAGAGCACATGCGCGGCAGAATTGCCGCCGTGACCTGGATTTTTATTGGCTCGAGCAACGAAATTGGCGCGTTTGAAAGTGGATTTGCTGCCAGTTTGCTGGGGGTTGTGCGCAGCGTTTGGATTGGTGGACTGGTGACGCTGGGTGTCGTGGCAGGCAGCGCGATTCTTGCCCCAAAACTCCGAAACTTAAGGCTCGAGGATGACGGTAAAATATCGTCTTAAGTTTTGAAAGCTCGAGCGACAGGCAAGTACAGTAACAGGGTGATGGTTGTCCCCAATGCCAGCACACCAAACGCAGTGGTAAAACCAAACGGCTCGAGTGTCAAAGGGTTGATCGAGAATCCACCAACGATGATCCCAATCAACCATTGCAGAACAAACGTGCCACCAATGCCGAACATGTTGGTAAAAGTTGTCACCCGACCTGTTAAGCCAAGCGGGTACAAACTTTTGGCGTGCGAGAGCAACAACAAATTGCTGGTTCCAAACGCGCCGTACAAAAAATACAGCGGATACATCCAACGCAGTGGAACTTGAAGTGCAAATAGCAGTTGGCAGCAACAAAAACCAGAGATACCAAAGACCGCCACTCGAGCAATCCCCAAACGATCACCCAACCAGCCATTCAGCAAATATCCCGCAGCCGTTCCTAAGCCCATGATGGTCAAGAGTACGCCAGCGCCGTTCTTGTCCAAACCGTAGACGCTCGAGAGAAAACGCTCGCCGCCCCAAAGGGTTTGCACGCTGAGCAAGCCGCCAGCCGTAAAAAAATTGACCAAACTGATGCGCACCAGATTCGAGTCAAGCTTGAACTTTTGATCCGAGGTTGAGGTCACGGTGGGTGACTTCCAATCACGTGGTGTGTTTCGCACAAATACCGCGATCAAAACCGCGCTAAAAGCCGTCAATCCCGCGCCGTAAACGAAGACCGAACGCCACCCCGAAACGCTCGAGAGCCAAGCCAGTGGTGAGGCAGCAAACAACGCGCCAAAGGTTCCCAAAGCCATCAATGCACCCGTCACCGTGGCATTTTGAGCGGCTGGAAACCAAAAGCCAAAACTCTTAAACGCCACCATCAAACTGCCCGCCAAACCAAGACCCAACAGCATTCTGGCGGCTGCCAACAACCAAAAACTGTGAGACGCGCTGAACAACAAACTGCCCAAAACCGCAATGCCAAGCAACACAGGTTGCACTCCTCGAGTTCCAAAACGATCCAGTGCCAGCCCTATTGGGATTTGTCCAGCCGCAAACGCAAAATAAAACAAGCTCGTCATTAACCCCAAATCGCCAGGTGAAAGTTTTAATTCACGCGTTAAATCTGGCGCAATAACGGCATTGGTGCTTCTGAAAAAATACGATAAAAAATAGGCAAACGTCAGCAACCAAAACACGATGGTTGAACTCGAGTGATACGGTTTTGTTGATGGCTGCACACGGCACTCTAACGCGAGTCTGCAATCAAGAACCACTTCTGCAAACCTCAAATGCTTTAAACTCGAGCCATGAAAGCATTCTGGTTTCTGTTGGTGTTCACGGTCTTGTCCTTTCTGCCAGCCCAAGCCCAAGAATTTCACTTGACAACCTTGAGTTTGCAAAGCACCGCGCAAACCACACCCTCAATTGCGAAAAGTTTAAACGCCGTACAGACACTATTTGGCAACCTCGAACCAGGATTTGCAGGATCACAAATTTCAAAACGCCTGCTGTTCTGGGCGATTCCTTGGATGGGTGCGAGCGTACTGGGTTTGTGGCTCTCGAGCAACGATTCGCAAAGAGGTTTCTGGGGCATGAGCGGCGCGTGGGGCTTTGTCAACGGTGCAATCGCTTTGATTGGCTTGCTGAATGCTGAAACCAGTGATTACGCGGCTTTACGGAGCACGCTTTGGATCAATGCGGCTTTGGACGTTTTGTACGTGGCGAGCGGACTGTATTTGCTCTCCAGAACCGAAGAAACCTGGCGCGGCGCTGGCACGGCGATCCTCGTGCAAGGCGGTTTTTTGCTGGTGTTCGATGTTTTGCACGCCCTGATTTTACCCGCTTGAATCTCGAGTGCTAACTGATTTCTGATCTTCGTGAAGTTTATCATGAACCCCGAACTCACCTTTCTCAAAGCGCTCTCTAGAATTTCAAGCATTGCGGCGTTAGAATTTACTCCAATGAAATTTCCTGTGTTTGGCATTGTTGTGCTTTTGTTGGCATTGTCATTTTCCAGAGCCGATTCTGTTGCCCCAGGGATTCAACTGTTTGAAAAAACCCTCGAGTTGCTCGACACGAACTATTATGGTTATTCGAGTTTTAACCTTAAAAATTTGCGTGACCAGTTTCAACTCCAACTCGAAAAGGCTTGCAAAAACCTTGAACCCTGCCCGTTTAGTGCCGCAGAAAGTGTGGTGACGGACTTGATCTCGAGCTTGAACGATCCGCACACCTACCGTTTGGATGTTGAACAAACCAAAGCCAGAAACCGAGAGTTTGCAGGTCAAAGTTTACTCACCACCAGCATCGGTGTGCGCCTGACCAGCCTGCCCGATGCCGATGTGCTGCTGGTCAACAGGGTTTTGCAAGGCGGTCCCGCCGACAAAGCAGGTTTAAAACGGGGCGACAGGATTTACAAATTTGGAGATTTTAAAACCAGTCAATTCCAAACTGAAATCCAAGCCCTGAATGCCTTCAAAGCGCTCGAGGCGGAAAACAAACCCTTTAAAATCCGTCTTGCCAGCCCCGATGCCCCAACTCACACGCTCGAGGTGACACCAACCAACCTGACCCCCTGGAATCCACAGCTCGAGTGGCGAGGCAATATTGCAATCATTACGATTTTTCAATTTAAAGCCGGTGGTCAAGTTGCGGGTAAAATTCATGCGCTGGTGCGTCAAGCCCAAAAAAATCAAGCTCGAGCCATTGTTCTTGACGTGCGTGACAGCGCGGGTGGTCTGGTCACCGAGATGCTTGCCAGCGTTGGCGCGTTCCTCGAGCATCCAGTGTTGCTGGACGAATTTCGTTGGGGAAAACTAAAATTTGAATTCTTAAATGGTAAATTTATGCAAACCGAAAATGACAACAGCGTGACCACCGTGCCATTGGTTGCACAACCCACGCTCTGGACGGGAAAACTTGCCGTGCTAACGAATAGTATTGCCAAAAGTGCGCCCGAATACTTGGCGTACATCCTGCAAAAAAACAAACGCGCCAAAGTGTACGGCACGCCAACCCTGGGTGCGCTCGACACCAGCAACAGTTTTTTTAACCTGCCCGACGGCTCGAGCATGGCAATTAGTTTGGGACGCGCTCAGAATGCCGACGGTACTAAATTTCCAATTAGGGTCACACCAGATCAAATCGTGCCAGACGACATGCTGGCACTCAGCTTAGGGCGTGATGTGATTCTCGAGACGGCGTTAAGATTACTTGAGGATGTTGGGAATTGATGCTTGAGATTTTAAGGTAACTCAAGCAGTTGGAGCGGAAGATACTTTTGGTAATGCGGATAATCTTGGTCTTTGCTGAGGATTGGCATTTTCCAATTAAGACTGCATGCACAAATCAAAACATCTGTAGAAGAGGCTTGAATTCCATTGCCGCGCAACAAATTCATATGATTGGCAGCTTGTTCAAACAACATGGTTTCGAGGGGTGCATCTTGAAATGCGCGAAGTGTTTCACGGAACTGCACATAGCGTTCTGGTTGACGAATCCCAGAAAGAATTTCTTGTCGTACGGGACCAATCATTTGAACCCGTCCATCTTGAATTAATTCTCGAAGTATCAAGACGTGCTTGGACGGTTCAGCGTTTGGTTTTCTGAGAGCCTCAGACCAGACATCAGTATCAACGATAACCTTCATGCTTTTTGGCGCTCGAATTTGTAATCCCAATTTGGGTCAAATTCTATTGTGCCAAAAAACTCGAGAATTTCAAGTTGTTTTTTTCGTTGAACATATTCTTGAAGGGCTTCGTTAACTGCTTCGCGTTTGGTTCGTTTGCCACTGAGTCGTAAGGCTTCCTGAACAATTTGGTCATCAAGTTGTAGATTCGTTGCCATGTTAAATAAGTTAACACAAAACTACACACATGAAAGTGTGTAGAATTTGTATTTTGTTTCAAATATGCGATTGGTTTAAGTCGTCAAATCAAAATCCCGTTCACCCAATGCCACCCGTTCAGGTTTTGGCACTGCCGTACCCTCGAGATCGGGCAGCAACTTTCCAGGGTTCATGATGCCGTTCGGGTCAAAGGCGTGCTTGATGCGCCAGTAAGCCTCTAAGGTGGCTCGAGGCGTGGCTTCGGTCATGAAACCGCGTTTCATGAGTCCAATGCCGTGCTCGCCACTTAAGACGCCGCCGTGTCTTAACGCAACTCGAGCGATTTCATGCGCGAATTCGTCAACTTCTTCGATGTTGTCGGTGGTGCGGTTGAACAAAATATTCGGGTGCAAATTGCCGTCGCCCGCGTGACCAAAAATCGCAAACGGAAACGGATAGCGCTTGGCAATTTCCTGCATTTCCCGCATCGCAGGCTCGAGCGTGCTTCGCGGCACGACAATGTCTTCGTTAAAACGGTTTGGGCGGATATTCCCCAGGGCAGGGGAGACGCTGCGCCTTGCCTTCCAGAGTTGCGCCGCCTCACTGGCATCGGCAGCCAATTTGGTCTGGGTTGCGCCAGCCTCATGGAATGCTTCAGCGGCACTTTCAATCTCGAGGTTCACAACCTCGGCATCGTCTCCATCACAATCGCAGACCAGAATCGCTTCGGCATCAACTGGCAAACCCAAATGCAAAAATTGTTCCACCGCCCGAATGCTGTTCTGATCCATCAACTCGAGCTTGGCGGGCGTTAAACCCCTGGCGGTAATCAGTGCCACGGCTCGTCCAGCTTGCCCAAGGTCAGAGAACACCGCGAACGCCGTGCGGGTAAATTTCGAGATTGGCTCGAGTTTCAAAACTGCTTCGGTCACGAATGCCAGCGTGCCTTCAGAACCGATAATCACCCCAGGAATGTCCAGCCCTTCGCGGTTCATGCGTCTGATCTCACCGTCCGCCGTGACAAACTCGAGTTCCAGCACATAATCGCCAGTCACACCTTTTTTTAGGCATTGTGGACCGCCAGCGTTCTCGGCGATGTTGCCGCCAATCGTACTCTGACGGCTCGAGGCAGGGTCGGGCGGATAGTACAAACCAAATGTTTTGGCTTTGGCGCTGATCGCATCCGTAATCACCCCAGGTTGCACCGTCGCCGTTCGCGCCAATTCATCCACCTCGAGTTTGGTCATTTTGTTGGTGGCAATCATGATGCACGCCCCAACCGGCACAGCCCCGCCTGAAAGCCCGCTCGAGCCTCCACGTGGCACAACCGGAATCTTGTAGGCATTGCAGAGCTTTAAAGTATTCGCCACATCTTGAGTGCTTTCCGCAATCACCACCGCCACGGGCGCAGGACCTTGCGCGATGGCATCGTAACGGTACAAGAGCATTTCTGTTGGGTTGGTGTGCAATTTGCTGCCCAAAACGGCTTTTAACGCCTCGAGCAAGGCACTGGGAATGGAGCTTGAAACTGGGTTGACGCTCATTCGGTTAGCGTACCGCACTCGAGGCGAGATTTCAGGGGCGAATGATGGGGATAAAAGTGTTTGGGATGAAAAGAAGAATCTCGAGCTTTTGAAAGCTCGAGATTCTAAAATCAAATTCAGATTGACTACCTAACTGTCGCTATTGACACTGAATTGTGACTGGCACTAAAAGCGGGTTAGGGACATGAAAAGAATTGTGGTAAATCTTGAGTGTTCCAGTTCGGGTTTCCACTTCCGAACCACAAGCAGCGGTTACATTTGTGATGCCATAGCTATATGAACCTATAAACGAGTACGGCGTGATTGGCGCATTCTCTGCCTCTGTAAAATTGGTTCGTGAAACCGTTAACCACGGTTGGTCTGAAGTGATATCCGTAATTTCCAGATACCAACTGCCATCGTTCTGAATTTTAAGATCCCGTGAAATACTCGAATTGAGAGACACATTTGCAAGCGGTAATTGATCTAGTGCAGCGTCGGATTAGTTTGTAAGTACAAGTGCTTTCTTTTTGTTCAACGGATACTTCGCACAAAACTTCACTCGAGCCAACTCAACCGAAAACTG